>CAZLYH010000001.1:0-19101 GCA_964563775.1 uncultured Syntrophomonadaceae bacterium
AGTTTTGGAGACGCTGTAATTTGCGTTGCGGTAAATTCATAAAATCACCGTCACTGATTCGGAACGACACAGGGGTCGTTCCCTACAAATTCACTTGGTCCTTTTTTCGGGACGGGGGGGCATTGACGAGCTGGTGGAAAAAGTATTCTGCAGCGCCTATTGCAGTGTTGCATGCAAAGCAGCACTATAGTTGGAGATACTGTTAATGAGACTGGTGGACCGTCTGAGACTACTGAAAAAGTACCCTTTGAATGTCATTTTTGTCTATAAGAAAAAAGTCTACTATCAGAGATTGCCATTATTACGACTTTCCAGAGAACGCCTTTTATTGGTGTAAAGCCCTGGATTAACAATTTCACGACTTTTTCAGTGGTCTCGGACCGTCTCAGACCGTCAAAAAAGGCTAGTAGCTGCGTTAACTCGGGAACCCCGTTCAATCGACGTACCTGATGTATGCCTCAATCACGGGCTTCCCGGTTGCCTTGCTCTTATCCTTTTCTGCTCGCTCTGGCAGGAAGTCTACTTTTTCGACACCCTGAGACTGGTGAGCAGTCTTTCCTTGATGTTTGTGAATTGAGCAGGTGAATAAGAAGTGATAGTTCGTTTTGGCTATGTTGCCATGTCTGCTACGCTGAAAGACTGTTCCCCTTCAAAAACGATTACGGCTGCCAATCTGACCAAAATTGATTCGGAAAAGAGGCGGTTGGCGCGGCTGTCGTCCCTGGCTCGGGAAAACTTAAATAATACCCAGCGACTCTTTTATCATAATAAGGGTCATGATATTCAGGTATTTCGCCTGACTTCCAAGCTTATTCCGCTGGCTACCCACCCCTTGACGAAAAACTGGGATTGGTTTGCGGATGTTAACGAGCAGCTGGAAGCTCTGGGAGACTTCGCCCGGGAGAATAACTTGCGGCTGAGTGCTCACCCCGATCACTTCACCCTGCTCAATTCCCCCAAAGAAGAGGTGACCGAAGCATCTATCCGTGATCTTCACTACCATCTGCGCATTTTTGAGGGGATGGGGTTGGATACTTCCGCCAAACTGGTCTTGCACGTAGGGGGAAGTTACGGAAATAAAAAGGAATCAATACAGCGTTTTAAGAATACTTATCAAAGCCTTGCTCCCGAATTGAAAAGCCGTATCATACTGGAGAATGACGATAAGATTTATACCGCCCGGGAGGTACTGGAGCTGTGCCAGCAGTTGGCAATCCCCATGGCATTGGATATACATCATCACTGGTGCAACCATCAGGGGGAAAACCTTATAGAGTACCTGCCGGACATCTTTGCTACCTGGGAAAAAGAGCCCTTTGCTCCCAAAGTCCATGTTTCCAGTCCCAAAACAGAAAAAGACTTTCGCAGTCATGCTGATTATGTAGATGTAAGCTTTTTTCTTGAGTTTTTAAAGGCGGCAGGAACTGTGGGTCAAGACTTCGATGTGATGATCGAAGCCAAGCAAAAGGATGAGGCCTTGTTTCGACTGATTAAGGAGTTAAAAAAAGTGCCCTTTATCAAGTTGATTAACGAAGCTTCTCTAATGATTGAATAGCATCATCTCAATGCTGTGAGGGGAATCGTACAGAGCTATGGAAATATCTATATTCTGATGGCCGCGGTGATGGGAGCCTTTTCCTTGTTGGGTTATGTTATTGAACTGCTGCTGTTTTACTAAGGCTGGGAGGCAGTAAACCATCTCAGGAGGTGGGGTTTGGTAAGCGATTGCCGGGGTCATTCGTAAAGATGGAAACGGAAAGTTGTGAAGGGGTGGATGATTGGTGAGTTTGAGGAAATTGGGTTTGTTGACCATCTGCGTTATGTTAGTTTTTTCTTTGGCGGCTTGCGGGAACAAAGTGGGTAGCCAGGAGGTTAGCAAGTACGCTGATGGCATTACGGAAAAGATGTTGCTGGCCTACAATGAAGACAACTATCAACAATATATTGCTGATGTGGACAGTGAATTCAAAGCGGTGGTTACTGAAGAGAAAATGCAGGAAGGCAATGAGATGGTGCGGGGAAAAATCGGCACCTATGTCCCCGGTTCCAAAAAGTTCAAGGATGCGGTCAGGACCTCCGAGAAGGGCAAGAAGTTTGTAGTTGTCAGGTATAACGCCCAATTTACCGACGAAAACGGAGATGTGCTGGTTACCATGATCTTCAACGATAACGAAGCCCATCAGGTAGCCGGAATCTTCTTTAATTCACCCAAGTTGAGGTAAGATGTCAAAGACGGGGTGGCTCCACCTTATCCCCTGCTTATACTATTGGCAGAGGGACAGGAGAAAATCTGCCCTTGTATCGGCAAAGGAGAGATGGCTTTGTTCAAGAAATACCGGTTTGCCCTGTTATTTATCGCCTTGACTTTTTTGGTCAACTGGTTGATGTTTGGTCTGTTTCTTACTTGGGGGGAAGGGTGGAACTCTGCTGCCACCCCAGTGGTTCTGGTGGCCTACATGTTTGTCCCCATGCTGATAGCCATTCTGGTGCAGAAACTGGTCAAGCATGAAGAGGTCATCAAACCACTGCAGGTTTCCTTCAAACTGAACCGCTGGTTTTTAGTGGCCTGGCTTCTGCCGCCGCTGCTGGCTTTAGGCGCTATGGGGGTGAGCCTGCTTTTTCCCGGGGTGCAGTACAGTCCCGATATGGCCGGGGTATTCGATATTTTCGGCCAAAACCTGTCCCCGGAACAAGCGGCCCAGATGCGCGCTCAGTTGGAAGCCCTGCCGATCTCCTATTTCTGGATCGCCCTTATCCAGGGCTTAATCGCCGGAATTTCTGTTAATGCAGTGGCGGCTTTCGGGGAAGAGCTGGGTTGGCGGGGATTTCTGTTGCGCGAGTTCCGGGATCTGGGATTCTGGAAAGCCTCGCTGCTGATAGGCCTTATTTGGGGAATCTGGCACGCTCCGGTGATTCTTCAGGGTCACAATTACCCTCAGCACCCGCTGGCCGGGGTAGGAATGATGGTAATCTGGTGCATGTTGCTTACCCCTATTATTGCCTATGTAAGGGTCAAGGCGCGCTCGGTTATTGCCGCAGCTATCATGCATGGCACCCTGAATGGGACCGCCGGGCTGGCGATCCTGATGATTCAGGGCGGAAATGACCTGACCGTGGGACTGACCGGTGTGGCCGGATTTGTAGTGCTCCTGCTGGTCAACATCCTCATTGCCCGGCTCAATCCCAAATTAGAGGTATAAAGGGACAAGAGAACCGTCCCCTTGTTCCTGCTTATTCCCGGACTGGAAAAGGGCTGCGAATTAGATAACGCTGTTAATCATTTGGACATGTGTTCCATAATTGAACAATAACTGAACAATGACTAACAATAGGTAAACATAGCCTCAAAGGGGCTTATTGCAGAGTCGGTGGTGGCATAGCTCTTGCATAATATATTCATTAAATCCATGGCGGGCAGGAGAAGAAAGAGGGGTAAGCAGTATGGGATTTGTCCTCACACATGAAGAGCTAGCCTTTGTTAACAGCAAAGAAAACACCACCTTCGATTTCTACAACCAACAGCAACTCATGGTCTTCTGGGAGACCAAGCCGGAAGTTGTCGCCCGGATCGTGCCCAAGCCACTAAAGCCAGTGGCTCCCATGGTTACGGCTTTTGTTGCCGACTATCCGCGGGTAAACTTCTGCACTCCTTACAAAGAGGGGGGCCTCTTTATTCCGGTTGAATACGAGGGCGAAATGGGTACCTATTGTCTGGCGATGCCGTTGGACGACGATGACAACGCCATTGCCCTGGGGCGTGAAGTGGGCGGCTTCCCCAAAAAGAAAGCCAATATCTATTTGAATCGGGAAGGAAACATAGCGGAAGGCTGGATCGAACGGCACGGAATCCGCTTTTTCCACTTAAAGGCAGAGCTTGGCGGGGAGCCCAATGTTGCCGAGGCCAAACCGGTGTTGGCCGGCAAAGGTGAACCGGAGGAATGGTCTTTAGTCTATAACTTCCGCTATGACATGACATTCTACTCCGGCAAATGTGAAATGAGCCGCGTAGAACTGCTGCGTGACTACAATCGGATAAAGATCCACAGCAGTGAACTGGGTAAAGCGGAATTGAACCTGGCTCCATCGGTGGATGATCCCTGGGCCGAGTTGGAAGTGGTTCGGGTTTTGGGCGCCCGCTATCGCCTGCAGGACCTGTCCATGTGTAAATTTAATATTGCCTGTGAACTGGACGGAGAGGAACTCAAGCCTTACCTTTTCAAAGGCTGGGATACTTCGCTGCTTAAATTTGACACTCAGCTTTTTAAATTCAGTAAATAGCCTGGAAAAGCTTTATTAAAGCAACGCTGCCCGGCCATGGCGAGGGACAAGAGACGCTTCTCTTGTCCCTCGATTGCCTCACGGGCATAGCGACCACTGCTCATGCAGCCACGAATTCCCGGAAGCCCGCATTTTGATGCACCCCAATGAACACGAACGGGCGTTTTATTACCTGCACGAGTAGCGCCTGGGCAAGGTAATATGCGATGGAAACCATTGCTACCCGGCCTGAGGTATCAAGGGAGCGCGTTAATCCTCCTGCTTTTTCCCAAAACCCCCGGCTCAGCTTGGGAGGGTGGTTCTCTTCTATCAGTGGTACTTTTGAGACAAAGGGAGGACTTAGTATGCGCGATATCACAACAATCAAATACCCGTCCCAGGAAATTGCCAAGAAACGCCGCCAGATTGCCAAATCATTTGTGCTAAATTCCCCCAACGTAAAGAGTGCAGATATTAAGCAGATAAGCGATCGCGATTTGCGATTGCTGTTTGAGCTTTACGATCAGGTCTTCTTTGATAGTTGGTTCAAGGAGTGCTTCCCCGGCACCTTAAAACTATCGTTTTCCCGGCGCATGACCAAAAGCGCCGGAAAAACTCTTTATCCCTATGATGCCGATCCAACCAGGCCGGAAAGCCTGGTTGTCGAGGTCAGGATAAGTGTGGATTTCATCTTGGGGTACGGAGCACTGGCGGAAGCCAACAAGGTCGGCGGCATAGTGACCAGGAGCAGCCTCGAAGCCCTGCAGGTAATACTTGAGCATGAGCTGGTCCATGTAATCGAATTCTTCTATTTCCAACAATCCAGTTGCAAAAAAGAGCGTTTCAAGACCATGGCCCAAAGCCTTTTTGGGCATACGGAGAGCTGCCACCGCTTGGCGACCAACCAGCAGATCGCCAGGCGGAAACTGGGCTTTTCCATCGGCGATACCGTTTCGTTCTCCTGCGGGGGAAAAAGGCTGGAGGGCGTCGTGCATGGTATCAGGAAGAGAGCCACCGTCATGGTCCGGGATGAAAAGGGCTCCTTTACTGACCAGCATGGCAACAGATACGCCAAATACTATGTTCCCCTGGAGCTGCTGCAAGCTGTCCCCATCGTTGGGGGGCAGTAAAAAAGAACGTCACTGCCCCCCATTGCATTTGTTACTGCTTGAAATCTATAGTGGTGCCATTGATATCAACCGCGCGAACATTCTTGACATCCAGCAGAGAACCGGGCATGTATTTGATAATAATCTTCCCGTTTTCATTTAAAGTGTTGGTAGTATCGAAATCGTCAACCCTCTTGCCGTCGGTCATGATGGCGGCAATAGCCAGGTTATGCGAGGTATCTGGGTCAGGGGCCTTTCCGCTTCCCATTATGGTAATTCCCAGCGGGGATATGGCGACACGGGTGATTTTCATATTGGCTGTCTCTATATCGCAGGCGGCTTCTTGCGCTTTGGTGACCGCCTCAATCTTGAATGTGGTTTGCCAGTTTCCTTCAGTTTGCCGGTCATAGGATACAAAATATCCCTTTAGCTTTAACCCGCCCAACTCCGTTTTATCCAGTTCAAATATGTTTTCTTCATATTTGGAGGTACCTTCCGCCTTGTGGTTCAGGGAAACATTGCTGGGGTAAATCATATTTCCGGCAGCGTCGGTCAGATAAAGATACCCGTTGTTTTCAACACCGTCGCAGCTCCACCTGACCTGCACATGCAGCCGGCCATCCACTCTGCCGATATTGGATATCTCGGCAAAGTCGATTCCAGGTAAGGGGATGCGAAGGGCATCCTTTTTTAAGACTTCTATTGTGCCTTGTTCTCTAAGGGTTGGATACAGCTCACCGCCTCCGCCGGGAGAGTTGTTCATATCAAATACGGTTGTTTCAGGAGCCTGGGGAAGAGTAACCGTCCACCGGGCACCTTCTCCGCTTGGATGCAGCTCACCGCCCCCGCCGGGGGAGTTGTTCATAGCCAATGCAGTTGTATCAGGATCTTGAAGCAAGGCAGTTAAGTCTACGCCCGGATCAACTTCCCGGTAGACATTTTTGCCGCTCATAAAGGAGTTAATGCGAACGGTTACTTTTTGGCCCTCCAACTGGTCGCCGCCACTGCCCATCAGGCGCAAGGTAGCCGTTTTGGTCTTGGCATCAAAGTCTACAATTTCACTTGTCAACATATTGGCGCCGGAAATGCTGAAACCAGCCAAGAGATTCATGGATTCATCAATGCGATTACCGGTTAAATCCTGCATGGTCAGGTATACAACTACCGTATCATCATCATTCATGGCGGCTACAACTTCCATTCTGATGCCATTGCTTACCGAGACCAGTTCTATCGGCTGCAATTTCTGGGCTATTTGCGGACTGACCAGGGAAACCAGGCGGTTGAAACTGGGGATGGTAGCTGCCATTACCGGAAGCGCCAGTGCAATGCACAGACAAACCGCTGCTGCTATCCCTAAAGGTCTTCTCATTAATCCCGGCTTAACCGCGGTATTAATGGTTGGGCGGGAAAATTCATCGCCCAGGGTTAAGCTTGCCAGCCGGGAATCGATCACCTCGCGAATGGTTTTCCGGTAATGATGTAAGAATAATTAGCTTTTTTCGTATTCACCTTAAGGAATTTGTTGCTACTGTTAGTAATATACCCCTATAGCCTTTCGTTTGGGGAGAAACGAAGGCAAGACACTAAAAGAAAGGGAGATTCGCTAACCAAGCAGGTTTGTCCGTTTGCGTAGGGAAGATAAACGTGAAAAGAACAACCGGCTTGCTTTTATTTGCGTTGATCAGGGAAGCTGCTCTTTATAGCAGCCTGCAAAGGTGCCGGGCCGCTTAATATGCAGCTTGAGGTCGGGCGGAATTAGCAGGATGGTCGTCGCTTAAAGAGTTGCTTTAAAGGAGATTTACCTTTGGAAAGAAAATGTTTTAGGGAGGTACCAGACATGCAGTGGAGAGGATCCAGGAGTAGCAGTTCGTTATTTTCGTTGGTTAGCCGTTTTTCTCTGCCCAATAGGAAGACAATCACGAAAAACATAATTGCCCTGGTTACGGTTCTGTCGTTGCTGACAGCGGCCACGCCGGCGGTGGCGGCAACCAGCGGTATTACCGTGTTTTTGGATGGTGTGCAGCAACAGTATTATCCGGCCCCACAGATCATAAATGATCGGGTTTTGGTTCCCATGCGGGACATTTTTAACGCCTTGGGTGCGGAAGTAAGTTGGGACGATGCTTCCCGCACCGCCATAGCCTGCAAAGACGGCAAATATGTTTCCGTTCAGATCGGCAGCCGGGTGGGTATCAAAGCTGATGCTGCCCAGGTGGATGGTACATATGAACTAAGCAATTCTCTCGATGTTGCTTTGGACGCTGCGCCAATTATAGTAAACGATTACACCATGGTGCCGCTGCGCTTTATCAGCGAGGGTCTGGGTGCCCAGGTGCAGTGGTTGGGCAATACCCGCCAGGTATTAATCTATTCCAGCGGAGATGTAGTACCCCCACCGGCACCGGATACGGAAATGCGCGGGGTATGGCTTTCTTACGTTAATTTGACCAAGTTTGACAGCGCCAGAATCGACGCCATGCTCGACAAGGCCGTGGAAATGAAACTAAATACGGTCTTTGTCCATGCCCGCGCTTTCAGTGATGCCTTTTATAAATCGGAGCTGTTCCCCTGGTCCCATTGGTTGACCGGTGTGCAAGGCCAGGCTCCCGCCATTGATCCCCTGCAATATGTCATTGATGGCGGACATAAGCGTGGTTTGAAGGTTGAGGCCTGGATTAATCCCTACCGCATATCAACCAGCACCGAGCTGACCAATTCTCTGGCGCCTAATAATCCAGCGGTTAAGTGGCTTAATGATCCCGGCAAAGTAATTCATTATCAGGTCAACGGTCAGGACTGCCTGGCCTACAATCCTGCTTCCCCGGAGGTTCGCAACCTCCTGACCGATGGTATTCTGGAAATCATAAACAACTATGATGTTGATGGCATTCACTTTGACGACTACTTCTATGTGGGCGGCATGAAGGAAGTCTGTGACATGGCTACCCGGCAAAATGAAGTAAACCAGCTGATCAGACAGGTGTATGCCGCCGTAAAATCTGCCCATCCTGCGCTTAGCTTCGGTATCAGCCCGGCTGGCAACATCGCCAATTGCAATAGTGCCGGTGCGGATGTGCAGACCTGGCTGTCCCAGGATGGTTATGTAGACTATGTTTGCCCCCAGATTTACTGGACCAATCAATACACCAACCCGAAGTATCAGTTTGACAATTGCTTGAACGACTGGCTGGCTTTGAAACAGAATCCCCGCGTAAAGCTGTTCGTCGGGCTGGCCCTGTATCGTTCCGGTACGACTTCATCTAGCGATCCCGGCTGGGTAAACCGCAATGACAACATGCTTACGCAGGTGCAGCGCATCCGCAGCTCGGCTCAATGTTCGGGCTTTGTCCTGTTCGATGCCGCCTACATGATTGCTCCCGAGACTCAGACCGAGCTGGCCAATCTGAAAACCGTGCTTTAGGTGACAGCTGTGGCAACAGGCCTATAAACAAGGAAAAAGGGATTTATCCAGAACAAGCTGAGAGCCGGGTTACTCCGGCTCTTTTTTAATCTTGAATACCTAAATGTTGTTTAAGGGCTTGTTGCAGGGTTTGGGAATAACTGATCCCGGATTCTTCAGCCATAATGGCCAGCCATTGAGGAAGACTGACAGTTTTTATTACTGACTTCGTTTCCCGTTTGCGAAGGTATTCATTAAGGTCTACATCCAGCAGAGTGATAAAATCATCGGGGGATTGGGTAGTAATGTCCTTGTAATTGGAGGGCTCGGGGATTGCCACCTGTTCTTGTTTCAGTGCCAGAATACATCCGGCCAGGGCTTCTCGACCCATGGCTATAGCTCCCTGGATTGATTCTCCCTCAGTAATGCAACCGGGTATATCCGGGATTTCAACTGTGTATACCGTGCCGCGTTCTTCAACTTCGCAATGACTAAAGATGGCTGGATAAATATATATCATTGATTGTGCCTCCTTCCCCTAAAACCCGGGACTATTTCAGTCCCGCCATTCTACAATCGTCGTATTATATATTATTATTTAATGCAAATTACTTTTCCACAATCTAACGAACTAATTCAATATTTACATGCGCATAGTTAGGGCGCATAGCATAATAAGCGTGAAGAGGGAGCAAGGTATGCACGTCAGAGAGGTTTTAAACTCTCTATATATATAGATGGCTGGAAAGAAATTGAGGGGCGAACGAAAGGCTCCCATATTCAACTAAAGCACCCTGGGAAAACAGGCAAAGTTACAGTGCTTGACCATAAAGGAGATATTGCTCCCGGTACTCCAAACAGTATCCTTCAGGCGGAGAGCAGTAGAGACTAATCTAACGATACCTGCATGGTTAAAGGAAATTGCCGAAGCCCAGGGTGTAAACTATTCAAAGATATTTCAATCTGCTCTAAAGGATTACCTTGGTATTAATCAGAAGTAGTGAATAAGATTGGAGCAGACCACTACTACCCTGACACATTGAGGAGGTAATGTTTAAATGTGTGATACCATGGTGGCTTTGGGAAACTCGACGGTGGACGGCCGGGTGTATCTTGCCAAGAATAGTGACCGCCAGCCCAATGAACCGCATATCCTCGTGCAGATTCCGCGACGCCGCTATGCTCCGGGAGCCAGGGTGAAGTGTACCTATATAGAGGTGGAGCAAAGTGAGGAAACCTATGCGGTACTTCTGCTGAAGCCCTCCTGGATCTGGGGCTGTGAGATGGGCGCCAATGAGTTTGGCCTCAACATTGGCAATGAAGCGGTGTTTACCCGGGAGAAATACGAAGAATCGGGCTTGACCGGTATGGATATGATCCGTCTGGCCCTGGAAAGATGCCGGGACAGTGAATCCGCCCTGGAATTCATCGTTGATTTACTGGAACGCTATGGCCAGGGCGGCAACTGCGGCTTCCAGAATCCTTTTACTTACCATAATTCCTTTCTCATTGCCGATCGCCAGTCAGCCTGGGTTTTGGAAACAGCGGGCAAGTACTGGGTGGCGGAAAAGGTCAACACCGTGAGAAGCATATCCAACGGCCTCAGCATTGGCAGCTCGTTTGACAGCTACCACCCGGAAGTCATTGAGCATGCCCGGCACCAGGGATGGTGCAAGGCAGAGGAGGATTTCCATTTTGCCCGCTGCTACAAAGATCCCCTCTATACCCGGTTCAGCGGCTCGGATAATAGGAAAAGCCTTTGCCAGACGGGGCTGGAAAACCAGCGGGGCCAGATCGATGCCGCAGCCCTGATGGCCATTCTGCGTACTCACCAACCGGCTATTGAGGGCCGGCAGTTCCAGCGGTCTTCCCTGAAAAGTGTGTGCATGCATGCCGGAGGCATAATTGGTGACCATACCACTGGGAGTTATGTGGCATCAATCAGTGAGCAAGGCAGTGTTTACTGGGTTACCGGTGCTTCCACTCCTTGCCTGGCCATTTTTAAACCGCTCTGGTTTATTGACGATAATCCGCTGGTGTTTGCCGATAATGAGGAAGAGGCAGCCATTGCCTACTGGCAAAAACGGGAACACTTCCACCGCATGGTTATAAACCAGCAGATTCGCAATTTGGATGAATACCTTAAAACCCGGGACAAGCTGGAGGCGGAATGGCTGCGGACCGTATCCAGCATGGAAGCCAACCAGGCCGGGGATGCCCAGAAGCGGTCCTTTATGCAAAAGGCCTGGCAGCAGGAAGATGACCTGATTGATAGGTTCATCCGCGAAAACAGCACTCATCCGGCCCGTATGAAGGGTTCGCCCTATTTCCGCCGCTACTGGCGCCGCCAGGAAATAGCGAGGGGAGCGGGGTGTTGACATGCGTATCCTGATTGCCCCCGATTCGTTCAAAGAATGCCTGGCGGCAGCAGAGGTGGCTGAACGGATAGCGGAGGGGATAGGCCGGGTGGCTCCGGATGCACAAATCATCACCCTGCCATTGTCTGACGGAGGGGAAGGCCTGGTTAAGACCCTGACCGCCGCTATGGACGGACAGATGCTCTGCCGGGAGGTAACCGGTCCCCTGTACCAACGGGTGAGGGCCGGCTGGGGCCTGGTGGGGGGAGATACGGCTATTATTGAAATGGCCGAGGCTTCGGGGCTGGCCCTGGTGCCGGCCGCCGAGCGCAATCCCCTTAAGGCCACTACTTTTGGCACCGGTGAATTAATCCGGGCGGCACTGGAACAGGGGTGTACCCGCCTGATTATAGGGATCGGGGGCAGTGCCACCAATGATGGCGGGGCGGGAATGGCCCAGGCGCTGGGGGTGAGACTGCTTGACGCCCGGGGAGAAGAAATAGCTCCCGGCGCAGCCGGGTTATTGGAACTGGCTAGTATTGATATGTCTGCGGTTGATCCGCGCCTTGCCCACACCGAAATAAAGGTGGCCTGTGATGTTACCAACCCTCTGTGTGGACCCCGGGGAGCGGCCCGGGTCTATGGCCCGCAAAAGGGGGCTGCTGCAGCCGAGGTGGAGCTGCTGGAGCAGGCTTTGTCCCGTCTGGCGGAAGTGGTAAAGCGTGATATGGGGCTGGATATCTGTGCAGTGCCGGGCGCAGGAGCGGCAGGAGGCCTGGGAGCTGGACTGATGGCCTTTACCGGAGCCCGGCTGCAGCCCGGACTGGAACTGGTCCTGGATATCCTGCAGTTTGATTCCCGGTTGTCCGACGGTCTGGATCTCATCATCACCGGTGAAGGGGAAATCAACGGCCAGAGTCTTTATGGCAAAGTCCCGGTAGGGGTGGCCCGGCGGGCCCGAAAGTATGGAATACCGGTGCTGGCCGTGGTTGGCAATATCGGTCCGGAGGCCGGGCAGGTCTATGCCGAGGGCATAACTGCTGTTATGAGTATTGCTCCGGGCCCCATTTCCCGGGAAGAGTCCCTGGCCCGGGCCGGGGTACTGATCGCCGACGCCGCCGAACGGGCTATGCGTATAATGTCTGTCGCACTGCATTCCTCAGAAACCCTGGGCGGTATACACCCGCAGGGATACTAAAACTGACAGGGCCAGCAGGAGCAGCACCAGCCCGGCTGCCGCCGCCAGCAGAACCGCAGGTTGGCTAACCGCCACTCTATCGTAGGGGCTTCACAAGCAAACCCCGGAAGACACGCTACTCAATAAAGATAGGGTAAGGCAGCGGGTTTATAGTGAACCAGGCTAAGACAAATAACAGAGCAAGGATAGCTGCTATCCCTACTAAAGTACTCCGATAATTATCAGTAGGCTTGATTAGTAACCTGTAACCGATAAGCTGAACCAGCACTATCGCCACGGCAAAAGTAGCTATATCCAATACCAAGAGATGGTAACCAAGTATCGCTGTATATGCATAGAAAAGCAGGGCAATAAAAACTGGAATCAAGTATAGCTGCAGTGCCCGAATCGACCAGTAGCGCTTATAATATTTCCCGATCCAGGCATAACCCAGCAAGGCAAAGAGCAAGGCTGGGTAAACCCCTATCTTAAAGTGCTCCCATACACTTTCATTGACAGGTGCCACCAGTCCTACCAGAGCATTACTGCCACTCCAATCATAAAGAAAATGCCATGCCGAACCCAGCAAGAAAATAAGTATTATCCCGGAGGCCTCCAGGTATACAAGCCTATTACCCATTCTTGCGCTCCTCCTGATTCCTAATGATATCTTGCCATAAAGTGGAGAAAAAAATGCTTCAGGAGCTGTCCTGTGATATTATAAAAAAAACCAAAGGGGGAAACAAAATGGCCGGAACGATAAAAGTGATCGCCGATGTAGTAGCTTTACCCGATAAGGCTGCCGAGCTGGAACAACTGTTGGTTGGTCTGGTGCAAAACAGCCGCCAGGAAGCGGGAAACATTCAGTACCAGCTCCTTAAAAGCAGCACTGATGCCAACCAGTACACCTTTATCGAGGAGTGGGAAAGCCAAGCAGCGCTGGGCGCCCATGCCGCTACCGAAGACTTCAAGGCCACTACCGCCAAGATGGCGGCTCTTTTGCAGAAAAAACCCCAGATTAGAGTTTTTGGTGTAGTGCTCTAAAGAGAAACTCCGCCAGAGCGAGCCCAAAAGGATAAGAGCAGGCAACCGGGAAGCCCGTGATGGAGGTGTACATAAGGTGCGTCGCTTGAACGGGCTTCCCGAGTTAACACAGCAATAAGCCTTTTTTTGAAAGTTTGAGAGGCCCCAACCGGGGCCTCTTTTTTTGGTGTTGTCTTACAGGCCGCGCCTGCCGCTGACCGGGTCGTAAACCCAGAGCAGGCTGCCCCCGGCTTCTTCCCGGGTTACCAACAGTTCATCACCGGCCCAGAGGGCATTGGTGCTGTTTTCCAGGAAAGGAACCTGTTTAAGCTTTTGCGCCTTTACGTCATAGAGGCAGAGTCCCAGCCGGGGTTCGTTCCAATAACGGATCACTGCGTATTGGCTGGAGCCGCTGAAACTAATGTCCATAACCGCCGGGTCTTCTCCGTATATGCTCCGGGCAAAGACCTGGCGGTGTTTCTCCAAATCATAGGCATAAAGGGTAAAGCGCTTGCTCTCCTGAATGGTATAGAGCAAGAGCTGTTCCTCCGGACTGTAAGCCAGAGCGGACAGGCGGCGCATCTTCCCCGCCGTGCCGGCGGGAGTGAGGCCTAAGATTTTAAGCAGGCGGGTCTCCTTATCAGCCTGGTCACGCAGGTAAATACCATCCTCCTTGCCGTAAACTTGCAGGCCCGCTCCGGAGCTTATCCCTTCCATCCGTTCGATCTTGTATCCGTCCGGCTCTTTAACCAGAAAATAGCGGCTTTCACTCAGCGAAAAGAAGCAGTCCGCATTGTAGGCGACTGACAGGCGAACGTCCACGTAGGGTTGGCCATCCCGGGTTCCGCTGCCGATGATGGCGAAGCCGGTCGGATGGGGATTGGATACGCCCATGAAATCCTCGGGGTGTTTCATGAGGCTGCGGGCGTAGTCATCATCGCGGTTAACGTAGGCCTGCAGCCAGCGCGTCACCGTGTCTTCAGCCGCCAGGCTGCGGGGACCCAGGTTGATACGCATTATGCTCAGGGGCTGCTTCTCCGTGCACCCGCCCTTTAGCACATAAAGGGTCATGGAATCTGCCCCCCAGACCGGATTATAAAAGCTGTATACCCCACTGTAAACCAGCCCCTGCTGACCAGCCGCCGGGTTCAGCCCGGCCAGCCATTCTTGTTCATCGGTGTGGCGGAAAGGGTAATTGGCGGTTAGCTTGCGGCCATCCTTAAAGTTTTGTACCGAACAAACATACACATCGGACAGATCAGTGCTGACACTGGCTTGCTCGGATAGTTTCTTATTCTTAACCGTATTCTTTACATAGGCTATATACCGCCCGTCAGGGGATACCGCCGGGAAACGGCCCCGATCCACCACTTTTTCCTGCCCAGCTTTGGTGTGAACCATGATCTGCCCGTCTCGTTCCAAGAGCAGGTCCGGGCTGCCGGGAATAGGTGCGGCACTTCCTCCGGCACAAATTTTCTGCAGGTTTTTACCCTGGCGGTCAATCCGGTAGATATCCCGGCTTTGCTCCTCCCAGCCGTGCTCCAGCCATTTGATCTGCTGCCGGGTGATGAAAAGGGTGCGGTCATCCTCGGACCAGGCCGGGTCCAGATAAAAAAGGTCCCGGTCGTTTCCCGCGACTAAGAGTGTCTGTTGCCGGCTGGCCAGGTCATATAAATAGATGCTGCCATTATTGACGAAAGCGGCGGTTTTACCGTCGTGAGACAGGGCGGAAAAGAGAACCTCCTTAGGGGAAATCAGCTCGGCCCGGGCTTCCCGGCTGGCCTGCAGGGGGACGACAAAGGTGCCCTTGTCGGCCACCGGTATATAGAGCTTTTCTTTTCCCGCCACCGGAGCCAGCTGGCTGCCGGAGGCGATGTCGGCAAAGGAAATCTGGCCCTGGATCTTTAGATCAGCCGCCAGCAATGGTTCCCGTTGTTCCAGGCCCGGCCGCCCCAGTCCCAGGAACAAGCCCACCACCAACAGGGCACCCACTGCTGCCACGTAGGGCCAGGAAGCCCGCGGCCTTTTTATCTGCGGAGCGGCAGCAAAATCCTGGCGCAGGTCTTCCTTAAGCTCTGCATTTACCGGAATTCTATCGCGCAGGGAACGGATTTTGGACTCCAGGCCATCTATATCTTTTTTTCTTCCAGGCATTGCTCCACCTTCTCTCCTATGTAGTCCAATAAACGATAAATACGCATTTTCACAGCTCCGGTCGTGATTCCCAGCACCCGGGCAATATCCCGCATGGGTAAATCACAGAAATAGCGCAGGTTCACCAGCTCAAATTGCTCCGGACGCAGGTGGCTCAGGGAACTCTTTAAACAGGCCATATCCGGGTCGAGCTCCCAGGAGTCCGCCTCCGGGATAAATGCCAGGTTTTCCGGTGCCGCCGCTGGAATCTCCCGCCCCTGGCGGCGAAAAAAGTCTATGCTGGTATTCCTGGCGATGGTCACCAGCCAGGCTTTCCGGTGGCCGGGCGCGGTCGCAAAATGGCGGTAAGCACGGGTAAAGACCTCACTGACTATATCGTCGGTATCCCAGCGGTTGCCGATTTTACAGTAGACATAGCGGTAGATGTCATCGTAATTCTCTTCGTAAAAGCTGCTAAAGTCGCCGGCCAAATCTGTCCCTCCCTTCTACCTTAATAACGCACGGGAAGCAAAAAAGAAACACCTTTGCTGCAGAAACATTTTCCCGGGAGGGTATCAGCTGGAAAGATACTTGCTCCCGGGCCGGCATTGACTTTCCATCTGGATTCACATATTCTGAATATACGAAATGCGATTTCAGAAAGGAGCTCCTTTTTTATGCCGAAGGCAATTGTATCAAAACAGGTGCGCCTGCGGGAGCGGGGCCAGCTGACCATTCCTGCCGATATCAGAGAGCAGCTGGGGATAAGCCAGGAATCGATTCTGCGCTTGATACCGGTAGGCCAGGGACTCATGGTGATACCTGAGGCAACAGTAGTCAATGAGTTGTCCCGGCACGTGGAACAGGGGATAAAACAGGAAAATCTAAGCCTGGAGGAATTATTGTCCGAGCTGCGCGAGGGAAGCCATGACTACGAAGTTGATTAAGGTATTCCTGGATAGCAGCGTTATAATTGCCGGGTTGGCTTCGCCCCGGGGCGGCTCCCGGGAAATACTAAACCTGGTAGAACTTAAAATCCTGCGGGGGGTTATTTCGGAAACAGTGGTACGGGAAGTATCACGCAATATTGAAAAAAAACTCCCGCAATGCCTACCGCAATACTACCAGCTTTTCAGATCGCTGCCTTTTCTGATGGCGGAACCGACCGAACCATGCCTGTTTAGGGCCAGGGAGTTGATTAATCAAGCCGACAGTCTGATCCTGGCGGCAGCCCTGGAGGCTCAGGTTGAATGGCTGATAAGTCTGGATAAGCATTTTTTAAATCTGGCTGCGGACCGGTTGCCCTTTAAAGTGGCAACACCTCGGGATTTTTTGTTTGCTTTGGACCTGCGTCCAGATGCGAAATAGATAGGGCCGGGGGCGGGAAGAGGGTAAAAAAAGAGCCGCCCCCGGCGTCTCCTTAAAGCAAAAAGATGCCTTCCGGGTCAATCACCTGGTAGAGCAATTCCATTTCCCTTTCCGTAGGAGGGGCGGTTTCGCCCCGCACCCGGCCAACGTTTAAATCAAAGCCACAATTGGCCTGGACATCCTCTACCGTAAAACCGGGATGAACCGTATCCAGGTACATAATCCCTTCTTTATCGAACCTGAACACGGCCATATTGGTTATTACTGCTTCTACTCCGCCGTAGAAGAATTTGCCGTACACTTCCCGTTTGTGGACAAATTCTCCGCCCGGCCACTTTTTTATTCTCCAGCCCGGTGAGCCTATATAGTCCACTGCTTCCTTAAAACGCCGCTTTTCCTGCACCATGATAAATACGGTACGCCGGGCCAGGGCATTAATATCCGGATTGCCACCGCTGCCGGTCAATCGCTTGGTCGGTGCGTTGTAGTCTCCCAGTACGGTGGTGTTGACATTGCCATATTTGTCTATTTCCGCTCCCCCTAAAAAGGCCAGGTCCACATAACCGCTGTGTAGCTGTCCATAGAGGGTTTCAGTAAGCCCTGCGGTTATGGACGCCTGGTGAGCACAACGGGCATCACCGACCGAAGTGGGCAAATCAATGGGCCGTCCGTCCATACTGCCTGCTTCATATATACATACAGCCTCGGGGGCATGGGTTTTCTGGGCCAGCATGATGGCCAGCATGGGCAGCCCGGTGCCGGCAAAAACTACGTCACCATCCTTGACTTCCCGGGCTGCGGCCACCGCCAGCAGGTCAATAGGCCGATAGGAACTGGCGTATTTTGATGTCTGACTGCTCATTTATCTCGTCCCCCTTTTTATGCGGGTGGAATATCCCAGGGCGGTATTGGCCCGCAGGCTTTCCAAATGGGTAATGCCCAGCTTTTCCAGGTAGTCATTATGGTCTTTTACCCCGAAAATCCATTGATCGGCCCAGCGGTCAAAGCTGGCCTGGCTTTTGGAGGCCTGATAAGAACTGCGGATAAAATCAGCATCCACATCATAGTATCCCTGTGAGCCGGTGGGGTGCGCCCCCCAGGGTAGCTCCACCAGGTAATCGATGGCATAACCGGCGGCAATGTTTTTTTCCGGATCGCGCCGCAAGTAGCTTTCCGGTACTACTTCTTCGGCCAGGACAATCACCTGGTCAGCTGCCTTGATCAGCTCAGCATCGGCATAAGTCTGCACATTGACCCGCACCGTACCCTCGTCGCCCACCTGTGAGGCATAAACAATAGCCCAGTCAGGATTGGCAGCCGGCATCAACAGCAACTCCCCTTTGCCAAAAAAGGGGTCGCGGGCGATATCGTATTTTTTAACCGGTATTTTGGGATTGGATCCGTCACGCAAACCGGCCCGGGCCAGGCTGTCATATTCCGGGTTCAAAAGATCGGTGCCCATGGCCTCTGCGGTAGGAAAAAACGGCAGCCCATAGGCTCCGGCCAGCAGCCTGGCCACCATATGGCCGTGGCTGTAGTCTTCAATAATCATTTCCCCGCTGACATGACGAGCCGCTACCATTTGGCCCAGTTTGCCGTACAGTTCATGTCCCGACCAGCACGATTCCCAGATCCTGATACATCCCGCTCCTACCAGGATCTCACTGTGGGTTCCGCCATTAACTTCCAGCAGATGAAGGTTCTTTTTCTGCTGCCTGACCAGTTCATAGACCATTGCCATGGGCCGGCGCCAGATGGTAAAGCCGCTGAAACTTATGAAATCCCCATCCTTGATTAATCCGGCTGCTTCCTTGACAGAAATCACCTTGGGTTTCCCCATGTCACGTCACTCCTCCTCATACCGTGCAATTATCTGCTAATTCATTATTATAAAGCCTTAACTGAAAGTAAAGCTCTACTTAAAAAAAGGTTATTGCACATTCTGCGTCCCGCTGCTGCAGGGGCGTTCCCATTAGCATTCTAGCATAACTTCATTAATGGCGAGATAAGGGACTATCAGAAGTGCCCGGGGGGCGAAGCCACTCCGGCCCCGTTCATGGGGCCGGTCCCTTGGCGCTGCTTTACCTTCGCGGGGTATTTTCATCATGCTCCGTCGGCGGCTTAACGCATATTTGTGCATGTAAACCGGGATTTTGCAGTAGAATCATTATTATAAGGCCTAACTGGAAGTAAAATGTGGCATTCTCATTTGCGAGGGTTGGAGCATGAAAAAAGTAATTGTTATCGGTGCTGGTCCGGCGGGAATGATGGCCG
>CAZLYH010000001.1:19201-23629 GCA_964563775.1 uncultured Syntrophomonadaceae bacterium
TGGAGCATGAAAAAAGTAATTGTTATCGGTGCTGGTCCGGCGGGAATGATGGCCGCCAGTGTGGCAGCCAGGAACGGCGCCCAGGTTATTTTGCTGGAAAAGAAAGAACGGGCCGGCCGGAAGCTGAACATCACCGGAAAAGGCCGCTGCAATATTACCGCCGATGTGGACCGGGATACCTTGATCAAAGGTTACCCGGGCAATGGGCGTTTCCTGTACAGTGCCTTTCATGAGTTTTCCAATTATGATCTGATCCGCTTTTTTAATGAGCGCGGACTGCCCACCAAGACGGAACGGGGTAATCGGGTGTTCCCGGTATCCGACCAGGCGGGCGATGTGGTGCGGGTATTGCTTGACAATGCCCGGCAGGCCGGAGTGGAAATCCGCACCTTGACGCCGGTGCAAAAATTGCTCATTAAGGATGGCCGGATAACCGGGGTGGTTACTGAACGGGAAACCCTGGCAGCGGATGCAGTCATCATTGCCACCGGGGGTTTGTCCTATCCGGGCACCGGCTCCACTGGGGACGGCTACCGGTGGGCGGCCCAGGCCGGGCATCATATCGTTGAGCCACGCCCGGGCCTGGTTCCGCTGCGGGCGGATGAACCCTGGGTCAAGGATTTGCAGGGGCTCAGCCTCAAAAATGTCAGGGCGGTCGCCTACACCGGAGCGGGAAAAAAGATCAACGAAGATTTCGGGGAGATGCTCTTCACCCATTTTGGACTGTCCGGCCCGATTATCCTCTCCATGAGCCATGACATCGGCGCCTATCTCTATAAGAACCAATCGCCGGTCACCATCAGGCTGGACTTGAAGCCGGCCCTTAGTGAAGAGAAGCTGGACCAGCGGGTGCAGCGCGACCTGGACAAGTACGCCCGCAAGATTTTCAGGAACAGTCTGGGCGATTTGCTGCCCAAAAAGATGATTCCGGTCATTATTCAGCTCAGCGGGATTGACGGGGAAAAGGAATGCCACCAGATTACCCGGGGGGAGCGGCTGGGCCTGGTCCACTTGTTGAAGAATCTTGCCCTGACCGTTTCCGGCACCAGACCGATTGCCGAGGCCATTGTGACCGCCGGGGGAGTGGACGTGAAAGAAGTTCATCCCCGGAGTATGCAATCCAAACTGGTAGCCGGCCTGTTCCTGGCCGGGGAGGTTCTGGATGTGGACGGTTATACGGGAGGCTACAATCTCCAGGCCGCCTTTTCCACCGGCTACCTGGCAGGTAAAAACGCGGCTTTGGAGAAAATTTAAAAGGACTATGCAGGAGCCCGGGAAAAGTCTTTTTGCTGCTTGGGGAAAGTCTTGCCGCATAATGATTACTCATTTTGTAGCACCCGGGCCAGGTTTTCATCATAGCCCCCCAGGTAGTAGTCCGCCGATGAATCCGCTCCCAGGCTGGAACGGGCAATAATCCGGATACTCTCATCAATCTGCTCTTGCAGGGTGGTTTCCATATCCCTAACCTGTTCCGGCCCCAAAAGTGTTGGTGAGCGGATTTCCAGCAACACCAGCAATGCTCCGTTTTTCTCCCCATAGTACATCTCCAAAAGGCGTGCACCGGGCTCGATGATATAGAGCTGGTTTTTTACGGCTGTCTCCAACCGGTTATGGAAGTCCAGTTCCGGACCGCTCAGCGGTTTTTGCCAGGTATCTTCCTCATAAATGAAGCGACTTTTATCTGCATCCCGGGTCAGGACCGAGCGCACCATCAACCGTACCGGCTGCTTAAGGGACTGATTCAGGCTTAGTTCCAAATCAGCCACTTGCGTGGGATTGATAGGGGTGGGGGCCTGTACTACTGCAGTTACCTGCAAATGGCCATCCCGGGTGGAATTCTGAATATCGGTAACCCGGGCCCCGGGGAGCTGATTGATCTCCTGGTTAAGAAGCCGGGAAATCTTACTGAGGAGCTGGTTTTCTTCCAAAAGGCGTTTGTCTGCTTCGGCCAGGAAAACCTGACCATTTTGATCCAGGTCTCGCGAGAGCAGGGAACGAACAATCAGGTGACTGTGCTGGTTAACATTTTTCTGCAGGGTTTCTTCCATGGCTGCCACCTGTCGGGTATCAAATTCGTGAGGGGTAATAACAATCGCCATAACCTGCAACTGGCCATCTTTCCATTCGAAGCGCAGGTCATCCAGCCGGGCACCGGTACTATGTTTTTTAACTTCGGAAGACAAGACTTCCTCCAGTTGGGTGGACAGATTTTGTTCCTGGATGATATTGATGAGAGTTTTGGTCATAAAACCGGCCATAATCAGCAATACCAGAAGGCTCACACCAAACCGGCGCAGAAAAGTAATGAGAACCCGGTCATCCCGGGAGAATGACACCACCCCGGCCAGGGAGAACACTCCCGCGGCAGCAAATTCGATGGCCAGCAGGTTGACCAGAAACAGCATAAACGCCCCTCCTGCCCAGGCCCAGTTTCCGGCCGCCAGGCACAGGCCGACCGTTGCCAGGGGAGGTACCAGAGCGGTGGAAATGGCAACTCCGGGAAGGGCCGGGCTGATGCGTTTGTTGATCATGGCGAAGGCACCCGCCAGACCGGAAGCCAGAGCGATAATCACATCATAGATGGTGGGCTGGGTGCGGGCAATGATTTCCGATGAGAAGCCGCTTCTAAGAGGTACCAGGCCGATGAGAACGGCCAGGGCAATGGCTAGCAGCATACCCAACAATTCTGAAGCCACCGATTTTTTCAACAGCTGTTTGTCCCCGCCGGAAAGGCCCAGTGCAATGCCAAAAATAGGTCCCATCAGGGGAGCTACCAGCATAGCGCCAATTACCACAGCGGTACTGTTGGCCAGAAGTCCATAAGTGGCGATGATGGTTGACAGGCATACCAGTAAATAGAAGGTACGACTGGGGGAGGAGAGTTCGCTTATTTCCTGGTGAATAATCTCACGGTCAGCTGGGTCTACCCGGTGAATCTTTTGCCGCCAAGAAAGAAGAAATTTTGATTCCATACCAGGCTCCTTAAAATTATTTCCCTAACTTTTTCCCCATTTCCTCGCCAGAATCCTTCTAATGCATTTAACAAGGTTATTTTTTGAGTAATAACAGCACCCCCCGCAGCGGTTTTTTCCCCTTTATGAGACCCCCCCAGCCCTCCAAACCGCGATTATGCGCAGGTTGAGGTTCCAGGAGCCGTTTGCTCCAGTAGTTTGGACAAGGCAATAATAGGAAGCATAGCCAAATATCTTCCTGAAAAAGGCAGGAGGTTTCCTGTCTGCCCCACTTAAAGGGTTAGAGGAGGGAATGGCCGATTATTCGCGGTTTGCGTTAGGGGACATAATATTATAGAGTTAATTCTAGACTTGTCAAGGGGGAAAATTTCATAACACGTGTCAGAACGCTGAGTCCCTGGGACTAACCAGGGAGCGGGGGAACCATACTATGGGGTGAATCTGGATTATCCAGTAGGGCTATCCCTGGCCCGAATCCGTCAGCTAACCTCGTAAGCGTGAAAAGGGAGACCGGGGCTATAGGTAATAGTAAATCATGGTAGAGACCAGAGGTTGTTCCTTTGGTCTTTATTTTTTTTACACCATTAGGCAAGTACTGCTATCCAAAACGTGCGACCCCGGATCTTTCGCCGACTGATTTCTCCGAATGCTGGTGATGAAAATGAAAGGCAGGTGAGCAGATTCCGGTGGTCACCACTGTTGATTACTTTTTGCAGCAATAAAATCTGGCAATGGGATATTGGTTCAGCCCACTGCTGCTGTAATATCCGAGGGGAGTGAAAATCATTAATAACCATAAAAAATTGCCTTCCGATCTGGAACTTAAGATACCTCGCGAAGAACAGGGAAAAGACATCTGGCAATTGGTCAAAGATACCAGGGTACTGGATTTAAATTCCCCCTACAGCTATCTCATGCTCTGCAAATACTTTGGTGATACCTGTGTGGCAGCCGAGTATGAAGGCAGGGTAGTAGGCTTTGTTTCCGCTTTTCGGCCCGCCAGCGATCCACAGGTGATATTCGTCTGGCAGGTGGCAGTAGATGAGGCATTGCGCCGACGGCGGTTGGGGATGACCATGCTCAAACATTTGCTGGCGCGGGAATCATGCCAGCAGGTGCGGTATCTGGAAATTACCGTGACCCCGTCCAACCAGGCGGCTTATTCTCTCTATCGCCAGCTGGCGGAAGAATTAAATACCACCTGCGAAGAAAGCGAGTGTTTCCCAGCCCGGATGTTTCCCGGGCAACAGCACGAAGATGAAGTCCTTTTGCGGATTGGCCCGTTGAAGGAGTAGGCAAAGGGAGGAGATGGTTTTTTGTCTAAGGATCTACGTATATTTGAGGAAATGGAATCGGAGGTGCGCAGTTACTGCCGGAGTTTTCCTACCGTTTTTACCTGGGCCAGGGGCTACCAACTTCGGGATAAGAACGGGCGGGAATATATTGACTTTTTCTC
>CAZLYH010000001.1:23729-34993 GCA_964563775.1 uncultured Syntrophomonadaceae bacterium
AAAGTGACCGGACGAGATACCATTATCAGCTTTACCAATGCCTTTCACGGTATGACCCTGGGCTCCCTTTCGATTACCGGCAACGCCAGGAAGCGGCAGGGGGCTGGAATTCCCCTTAATAATGTTACCTTTATGCCTTTTGACGGCTATTTGGGCGAAGAAGTCGATACTGTTGAATATATAAGCAAGTGTTTGGACGACAACTCCAGTGGCACCGCTTTGCCGGCAGCCATCATTCTGGAGACGGTACAGGGCGAAGGCGGTCTTAATGTGGCCAGTTTTGACTGGCTGCAGCGGATAGCAGCCTTATGCCAGGAGCGCGAGATCCTGCTCATCGTGGATGATATACAGGCTGGCTGCGGGCGTACCGGAACCTTTTTCAGTTTCGAACCGGCCGGGCTTTACCCGGACATCGTCTGTCTCTCCAAATCACTGAGTGGTTACGGCCTGCCCATGGCTATCAATTTGATTAAGCCGGAACTGGACATCTGGTCTCCCGGTGAGCATAATGGCACTTTCCGGGGCAATAACCTGGCTTTTATAACCGCGGCTGAAGCCTTGAGCTTCTGGCAGGATGGCAGTTTTTCACGGAAAGTTAAAACCCGGGAAAAACAGTTACGCCAGTTTCTGACCAATCTGGTAGCCAGCTATCCAGAGTTGCAAGGGGAACTGCGCGGACGGGGTTTGATGCAGGGAATCGCCTGCGGAGTGGAAGGTCTGGCCAGCGCCATCAGTGCACAGGCTTTTCAACGCGGTCTTATTATGGAGACTTCCGGGCCGGAAGACGAAGTTTTAAAAATCATGCCCCCCCTGAATATTGACCAGGCCGGACTCAGTGCGGGTCTAAACATCTTAAAGGAAGTTATAGCCTCTTTGCCTGCTCCGGTTTCCGAGGCTATGCCGAAAGGAACCAGTACCCAGGCAGCCTTGCGGGCGGCTTCCCAATAGTGCATAAAACCGGTGCAGGATCACCAGAAAGGAGCCCATCAAGTGATAGTAAAAAGACTGGAAGAGGTCATTGGTACCGAGAGGGAGGTCGACACCCCCACCTGGAAGAGCTACCGCCTGCTGCTGAAAAAAGATGGCATGGGGTTTTCTATGCATCATACCATCATCAAGGCCGGAACCCAGACCTACATCTGGTATAAGCACCACGTGGAAGCAGTCTATTGTGTGCAGGGGGAAGGAGAAATCGAGGTAATCGGAGGAGAGGTTTACCCGATCCAAAAGGGTACCCTGTACGCCCTCAATGGGCATGAAAAGCATTACCTGCGGGCCACTTCCGATATGCACATGGTATGTGTCTTCAATCCTCCTGTTACCGGCAATGAAGTGCATGACGAAGAAGGAGTTTACCCGTTGCTGGAAGAGTAGAAGCAGGAATCGCCAGTTTTCGGTCACGCTCATCATTGGTGCTATTCCTGGACTATCTCAGGCTTTTTCCTCTACCGGGGAACAGGCTTGTGCCGGGAGGGTTTTTCCCGGGTCTTTCCAATTAGCATAAAAAAATATTAGTTAAGTAAAAGCCAGCCAGGGGGACTACCCCCTGGCTGGCTTTTATTAGTTGGTAAACCACTGGGTTACGTAGAGATAGTTGCCTTGCTGGTAAAAGCCCAGCCCCACTTTGTGATAGCCACCGTTAAGGATGTTGGCCCGGTGGCCCGCTGAATTCATAAAAGCGGTGTGAGCACCTTTCACACTGGTATTCTTGGCGATGTTTTCGGCCGCCCGGGTATAACTGATACCCTGATTCTTCATCATGTCAAAAGGGCTGCCGTAGGTGGGGGAATTATGGCTGAAGTAATTATTTACCGCCATATCCTTGGACTTCAGGTAAGCCCCGTCACATAACCTGGTATCCAATGTCAGAGCTGCCACACCAGCTGCAGCTCTCTCCGCATTTATGTAGCCCAGCATCTCCGCCTGCAGAGCAGAAGCTTCGCTGTCGGAGGGCACCGGTGCCGGGTCCGGAACAGGGGTTGGTGCCGGAGCAGGGCTCGGTGTAGGAGCAGGCGCCGGTTCCGGTCTGGGTACTGGCACCGGTGTCGGTTGGGGTGTCGGGGTGGGCACCGGAGCAGGCCGGGGACTAATGGGAACGACCTTTACCGGAATCTCCCTCGACCAGGTACCCGACTTGATTCTCACCACGTAGGCTGATGTACTATTCGAAAAATGACCGGTCCAGTTCCCCACGCGCAGCACAGTGCAATTACTGTTTACACTGGTAGAGGGAATCTGTGACGGGGTCACACGAAATACCAGCTTAACATTGGCGGTCGTTGGTGCCTGGCATGTCGCGGCGTGCAAGCCTTGTACAGGTACCAACATAAAGAAAAGAGCAAGCATGGGTGCTAGAATTTTTTTCATAAAATGCACACCTCCTTATTCCTACCTTAACCGAACCATAACTACGCTGACTAGTTGAAGATCCTACCAGTAAGCGACCAGGACAGTGCAAATAAGGTACTATTGGGAATTTGGGCCGGGGGACAGGGGGGCAGTTTTTCTGGTCCTCCTTCAAAATCATTAGCTACAAAGATGTCGAGGGGACGGGAGCGTTACACAAATTACCGTAGAAGTAGCGCCCCACTTTCTGGCAGGGGCGCTTTCCCCACCAGTTTGAGCTCCAGGAGATCCGCCTTACTGGCAAATTTATTATAAACAATGCTTTACGAATTCCTCCGGCATGGAGATCCGCCGGGCGGTTTCGGCAATAGATAAGCCTTGGCGCAAAAACCTTCTGGCTACGCTTTCCAGGGATTCGCCAACTTCAATAATGTGCATGTCAGGATCATAAAACCTGATAACCCGCTGTCCCCAGGGCTGTTCTTTGATTTCATGCAGATATTCTATCGAATCAATGGTTTTGAGCCTGGCCAGCAAACTCTCCAGGTCATCTTCTTCAAAATACAGTTCACTATTATTTGACCTTTGTATTATGCTATTCGGCTCGGCAGCAATAAGATCCGAAAAATGTGATTTCAAGTGGATGGCAAAGTCCCCCTCGAATATCACATTTTCACCAAAATCAAATTTTACTTTTTGATTAAGCACGTTTTCGTAAAAACTTCTGGAAACCTCAATATCATCAACAACAATAAGGGGACAAATGTATTTCAACTTACGCACCTCATTTCAAAATGGACGGTTTCCGCGCATGTCATTATTCCCCGGTTTCGGTGTTTTACGGTGATAGTGCTGTTCGCACGTTAACCGGTTAAAAGCAGTATATGGATAATGGGAAGTTGCTACATATGACAAATTGTTTTATTCTTTGTTGATTGTTTTTATTTTGTGACGTTCATATATTCTTTTAGTTTTATAAGTTTCATAATGCTGTTGCCTTTTCCGCCCATAAGGGGAGCTAATATATTATTGCACCGAACGTATTGCAGATTTTCTGATTTTCGACCATATAAAATGTGATACACGGTATTACTGATTATATCAACCAACTGCAACCCAGGTTCTTCTTCGGAATTTTTAAATTGTAACCCGGTTTGGAATACTTTATTTAGATTAATACTAAATACTCCGTCATATTCGGTGTAGTAATTATTTATAAATGGATGTTTTTGTTTCCAAGTATCAG
This sequence comes from uncultured Syntrophomonadaceae bacterium, assembly GCA_964563775.1. GTDB lineage: Bacteria > Bacillota > Syntrophomonadia > Syntrophomonadales > Syntrophomonadaceae > CAZLYH01. The sequence continues at coordinate 27,322 of CAZLYH010000001.1, forward strand.
GAACAACCAAAGCAGTTCCATATACAATTGATTCACCATGCATAAACGGCAAGAGATTGCTCTTCAAATACTTCTCCATGCGGGACATTTTCCCTGGCAATTTCCTGTCAAATATAAATTCGTATTCATTAAAATTTTTGGCGTATTTCCAATCAATATAATATACAATTGAATATTGAATCACATCTTTCATGTGTTCAAATGTTATTAATGCTTGTAAAAATTCTTCATCACTTAAACGGCTTGAAAGCTCCGCAATTTTTATAACTTTATCAAAGTGTTGTAGTATTAACGGTGCATTGCCTCCCTTTGATATATATAATTCTTTATTGTTTCTCAATGTATCGGCTTGCAATAATCTAAATTCCGCCAAATCATTCGGAGAGCAAAAGTCAGAATCAACACCAGTGACCGCAATAGTAAAATCACTTCTGTTCTTATATAAAAATCTACAAACTTGTTCCCTTTGGTCTAATGTCAGGTAGGCTCCCTTTACTTCAGATTTAATATTGTATTTTTTACTAAAGGTTTTAAGATAATAGCATATTTCATCATAAATGGTATCCGTACAAATCAGACTAACTACAGTACTGATATTCGAAGAACTTTTAAGATAAAAGTCCCCGGACTCATCGGTGAAAATCTTCATGAAATGCCAACCCCACTCTATAAATAGCCGCTAATCATTATAGCCACGTGTAACTATCTATCTTGATTTATTTCAAACCTTTTATTGCAGTTAAAACATTCATATGTATGGGTATGCTCTGAAACTGTACCATCTTTTCTGGTGTAACCTGGCGATTTCATTTCACTTCTTGGGACATTTTTTAGATTGGCCCTGCAAATTGGGCAGTATTTAATATCTAGTTGAGGTCCTGTTTTATTTGCCACTTAGTTTTCCTCCCCTCTTCTTCCAATTGGAACTTCCTGTTATTAGCCTAACGGGTATATGGATATTGAAGTTCTTCAATGATGATGACAACCCCGTCCCCTTGTCATTCTCTATTTAGTCCCTAGAAAAAGTCTTGCGGCAAATCTTGTAAGCAGATACCGATAATTATTATTGCACAGAATATTAGCCGTAATTTTTTATTACTCGTTCAGTTACTTTCTTAATCAAATCTATATAATATGACATTTCTTCTTTTGTTTTTAAAAAATCAGTTCGGAACGTAAACTTCCTGTTTGAATGTGTACAGTTACAGCGATAATCATAAATTGCATTTGTTATCACGTTTAAGTCTGTAAGATCTTGCTCATTTTTCATCAAGTTTAATTTATTTATTAGGATATTAGATATCTCTGTGTTGGCTAATAAATACACATCTGTATGTGTGTTAGTCTTAAAATATTTTTGTAAAACTAACTTAAGTTTTTCTCTATCATTTTTATTTTTTTGGTATCGTTCAACAATCTGAATTAATTGATAAATGTTTTCATCGTTTTTACTGGAAAACCAAGCACTATTTAAAATTTGCTTTAAATCTTGAATAGTTTCAAATTGATAAACTTCATCGAATAAACACTCTAAAATCTGATAATATGCTAGATATTTAAATTCACTAGTAACCATGCATTGGGCTCTATAATAATAATCGATCAAATCTAAATCGTATATTGTGTCAAGAGTTTGATCTGAAAGTTTCTCTAAACTTTCCTCAGTCTCCCAAACAAGCCCATCTATATCGTTATCCTCATTTGGATCAAAGAACCAATCTAGAATTGATAGGGCTACACCGGTTTTATAAGATATTTCGAATAGTATGGATTTGGCTAAACCCAAAATATTTTTTTGGGTTCTTTCCTTACTATCATTATTTATTAGTGAGAAAGCATTATATATTTTCAAGGAAGTCAAATGCATTTCATTAGCATCTACATCTTCTTTTGAATATGTATTTAATTGCCTAATCAACTCGTCGGAACACGTACTAATATCATAGGAAATTTTTGTATCATTTTCTTCAGATAAGATATCTACATCTCTAAGAATCCCAATAAAATTAAAACGGGGATCATTTACTAGAATTTCAATAAGATCCTCATTATAACAGCCACAATGTGGAATATAATTTATGCTAAAAAAGTTTTCAATTTCATTTAGAATATCTCTTGGACATTCACTATCAACAAAAAAAAGACTCTCATCTATCCATTCATCACATGATAAGCAAACTTCTTCATCGTTTATTGATATACTTACTTTTTTTCCATGTTTCCTGTTTAAGCTTTCCATCTTTTCTTTAACTTCATTTTGTTCAATATAGCAATCATTAAGGTAATTGCTCATAAGTTCCAAAGTTTTATCCTGGTCTTCGATATTGATTGGGAATGTTTTTTCTGAAGCCCATTCGTTCAACTCAAATTTAACCTCAGATTCCGTAATCTTATAAGTTATATTTTTAGTTGATAATAAAGTATCTAGTTGTTCTTGTAAATTCATCATAAACGCTCCCTAATTGTAATTATTTAAGTAAAATAAGCTTATCATTATTAGGAGGTTCGATTTCTTCAGGCCAATAGGATATAAGGTTTAAATGTTTATATATCCTCAGTCTAATTATCTGAGGAACAATATACCAATTGCTGTATAACTCATCTTTTCCCTTAATAAAATTAGCAAAAAATTCCTTGAAAGTGTTAACATATTCATCCTCTCCCAAAAATCCAATGGCCAAAAGTTCGCATAACCCAGCAATTAAAAAGTTTATAAAATATAAATTCCTTTCCAGGAATAATATTAGGCCACCGCTATGCAATTTAACTACTGTTTCATGTCCAAGATAATTTGCCCAAACCCTAAATAAATAGAGTATATTGATTAACGATACATCATATTTTGACTTTAAATCTAATTTAGCTCTTTCTAAATCACTTATATAGTCTGTCTCAATGTCATATATAGTTTTTGTTGAATCCCGTGGATATTTTGCATATTGGTACCCCCACTCCTTCTTTCGCACTTTCCGAAGTAAATCAACATTAGCATTACTCGAGTTTGTTAGATTAAAAGGATAAAACATGAGATTTTTTGAATACTTTTGAAAAAGATTATTGTTAAAGTAATTAGTTGTATTCTTGTGCTGAAATGTTTTAGTATCTTCTGAATTAGTAAATACAAATGCATTATGAAAAGCATAGCAAGCATAATAGGATTTAATAATATACCAAGATGGGAATAGTTCCACTTTCCAATTTTCTTTACAGTTATATATTGAAGTCCCTAAATTCATAGGTTCCTGAACAAAAGGATATGCAGCTGCTAATTCGTTGTACCATCCCTGAGTAAGAAAATATATAAATTTTTCTTTAGAAAACTTTTTTCCACCTATATTTCTATATACTTTACTAGGACTGATATTATTTTCATGAATATATGACTGAAAAAGAACATCAATCCGATATCTTTTAGACTGTATCGATTTCTTGTCAGCATACCTCAGCCGAAATAGCCATGCAAATCTATCTAGTGCATTATGAAAGCGAAGATAATCATGTAATTCATTAGGGTATCTAAATAAATACCAATATTCTCTAAAATTATCAAAGTCTTTGCGATTTGATTCAAACTCTTCCTGTGATAAATCCATTTTTGTCCCCCATTTTCAAAGTTTAGGCCTCCCCACCATAGTGATTATCTAAAGCGTAAGAAGATTATTTTATTAAACTCTCTCCCATTCATTATTTAACCTCTAACCCGGAAAAATTAGTGAAGTAAACTTTATGAGCTTCCCCTAATAGACATTATCCACCAACACAGCCTATCTTACAAAATCACCGACAAATGGCCTTTTTTTATCATAGGCTTTACTTTGGCCTCTAACAACCATAATTTACCTTCATATTTCCATTTGATTAGACAGTTTGCGACCAATTTTATGATTAACATTAGCAAAAGCAATAAAAATAGCATCGTTAAGATGCTTGAATGGCCATTTCGTTTTAAAAATTGGCTGGTTGCAGTTTCCCTGGCGTTGTTACCAGGGAGCTGTTTTACCAGAGATTCCTTGTGAACGGTGGAGAAAACTTTAATAGTGGTTCAATATAGGGTATCCTATTTTGGGATGGTTAATATTGTAAAAGCCATATATGTAAACCAATGTACTGCTGCCATAAAGCAGCTTGAGCAAAGGAGCGACTTAGTTGTGAAAAACGATTTTGAATACTGCTTGGGCCGTAGTGTTACACAGGAGGGATTGGCATGGACAGCTTGCTGGACAGGTTTTTAAGGTATGTCAAAATAGATACGCAGTCCGCTGAGGATTCCGGTTCTCATCCGAGTACGCCGGGGCAGATGGAATTAGCCCGATTGCTGGAAGGGGAGCTGCGGGAATTAGGCTTAATCAACCTAAACCTTAGTGACAAGGGCTATTTAATGGCCGAACTGGCGGCCAATACTGATAAAGATGTTCCCACGGTGGGCTTTGTTGCTCACCTGGATACCAGTCCGGATGTGTCGGGCAAGGACGTGAAGCCGCTATTGTTTCCGAACTATGATGGCAATGATTTGGTCTTGAACCAGGCGGAAAACCTGGTTATAAAAGTTCAGGATTATCCTGAACTGAGGGACTATGTGGGGCAAACCGTTATTACCAGCGATGGCAGCACGTTGCTGGGTGCGGATGACAAGGCTGGGATAGCAGCGATAATGGCGGCCCTGGCGCAAATAAAGGGTAGTCCGGATATGGTGCACGGCCGGATGGTGGTCGCTTTTACGCCGGATGAAGAAATCGGTCAGGGGGCTGATTTTTTTGATGTAGCGCGTTTCGGCGCTGATTTTGCTTATACCGTTGACGGAGGGCCCCGGGGGGAGCTGGAATATGAGACTTTCAACGCGGCCATTGCCCATATAGATATTAAAGGGATTAATGTGCATCCGGGCTCAGCGTATCTGCGCATGCAAAACGCTATTTTAATAGCCATGGAATTAAATGATCTGCTGCCTGCGCATGAGCGTCCGGAGTATACGCGTGATTATGAGGGCTTTTATCATCTTAATAAAATGGAGGGAACGGTTGAATCAACCAGAATGACCTATATCATAAGAGACCATGATCGGGGTAAATTTGCACAGAAGAAGGCTTATCTGCAATCATGTGTGGATTTTCTGCATGAGAAATACAGCGGCGCCGCTATCCATCTTCATTTACAAGACCAGTACTACAATATGAAGGAAAAGATTGAGCCTCATTTTCATATCGTTTCCCTGGCTGAACAGGCGATGCGGGATAAGGGGATTAATCCGCTTATAAAACCGGTTCGGGGCGGGACTGATGGGGCGCGTCTTTCGTTTATGGGCCTGCCTTGCCCCAATATTTTTACGGGTGGTCACAATTTTCATAGTCGCTATGAATTTATCAGTCTGGAATCTATGCAGGCGGCCAGCCAGGTTATCGTCAAGATTGTTCAACTGGCTGCAGCGAAGGGATAGGGTTTCTTGCGACTTTCAGAGGTAAATAATCGCCCGGGGGGCGGGTGCGGCGTTCAGGCTGCTCCTGCCCCTTGAATATTACGACCATTTTAGTCGGCTATTTTATTGGTCTTTCGCCACAGTTTCATCTTTTCGGCTTCTTTAATCAGATCATCGCGGAAGTCGGGATGGGCGATTCCCACCAATGCCTCGGCCCGCTGCCAGGTGGACTTGCCTTTCACATTGGCAATGCCGTATTCGGTAGCGATGTAGTTGGCAATGGTCCTGGGAACAGTAACTATGGTTCCGGGGGACAGGGTCGGGCGGATGCGGGAGATCAACTGACCCTGCGGGCCGCGGTAGGTGGAAGTCATGCAGATAATGCCTTTGCCCCCTTTCGACATATAAGCACCAAGTAAGAAGTCAACCTGCCCGCCGGTACCTGATATCTGGCGCGTCCCCACTGACTCGGAATTAATCTGGGAAAAAAGGTCTACTTCTATCGCGCTGTTGATAGCTACGACTTTCGGGTTTCTGGCGATATTATGCGGTGTGTTCATATAGTCGACGGAATAAGTGATGCAGTCTGGATTTCTATCTACGAAATCATAGAGGAATTGAGAGCCAATCGCGAACCCGAAGGCAATCTTTCCTTTATCAACGGCTTTATTGGCTCCTGTTACCCTGCCGGCTGCAGACATTTTTACAATGGCATCAACCAGCATCTCGGTGTGAACTCCCAGGTCTTTAAGGTCAGAGTTGGCAATCATTTCCCCAACTGCATTGGGCATCGTGCCAATGCCTAGCTGCAAACAGGCTCCGTCTTCAATCTCTTCCATGATGAGTGCGGCCACCCGGCGGTCAATTTCGGTGGGGGGTTTTTCAGGGATGGTGAACAGGGCAGGATTTTCCCCTTCCACAACCAGGTCCACCTCATCAATATGTACCGATTCATTGCAGCCGCCATAAACCACCGGCATGTTTTCATTGACTTCCAATACTATCTTCTTGCCCGCGTCTATGATGGCTTTCGCATGGCAGGCACTGGGTCCAAAGTTAAAATTGCCGTTTTCGTCCATAGGTGCAGTCTGAATCATAACCCAGTCCATGTCCCGGTGCCGTTCAAAAATGAGGGGGTGTTCATAATAAAGTGCCGGAACATAATAGACTCCCAGGCTGGTTTGAGCTAGCTTGCGGTCATATCCGGAAATATGCCAGCTGTGCAATATAAAATGTTCACCGCTGGGGTCCGCTGATATGGTGTGCAGCGGGTAAATGGTAACACTGGTATGGATGATAACCTCTTTAAGTTCATCCTTGCGGGCCGCCAGGGCTTTGTCCAACGTAGTGGGAATTCCGTTATATGAATTGAACTGCACCTGCTCACCGGAACGAACATCCTTGACTGCCTCTTCCGCCGATACCAGCTTCTGTTCATATTGTCGGCGATAATTCAAATCACTTTCCCCTCCCATACAACCTTGATTCCGCTGCCAACAGTAATAATGCCTTGGTTGGGATGCATAAATGTTCCGTCGAAAAGACGCCGGCATATTCAGGTATCCAAATACGGTTATTGCAGTGGAATCAACTAATAAATAACGTAACAATACTAAGTGCTACAAATATCCCCAACCTTAAGTATAATCTACTAATGCCTGGTTGGTAAATTAGTTTCATCCCGAAATTTAATTTTCGATCCAGGAAAATATACTCACTGCATATGGGGGACAAGGGGGGAGGGTTTTCAATGCCGTCCCCTTGTTTCCCAATCACCAAAGTGGTGGCTATTCGCATACATAGTTATTAGGCCCGGGCGTATAACCATCCCGGGGGCGCTGGCGGTCCTAATTCAGAGAAAGAAAGCGGTGATGGACGGGTGATGGCCGAGTTTTCATGGCAGTGGAGAAATCCCTTGCCCCAGGGCAACGCGCTGCGGGCGGTTACCTATGGTGCGGGTAAATTTGTGGCGGTAGGGCAGTATGGGACGATTATGAGTTCCAGTGACGGGATGAACTGGGTAATTGAAAACAGTGGGACAACTAATTATCTTTCCGGGATTGCCTATGCCAATGATTTGTTTGTGGCGGTGGGCATGGAGGGTACGCTCTTAACCTCACCGGACGGGATAAACTGGACGGCTCGGGAAACGGGTACTGATAGCTGGCTGGACGGGGTCGCCTATGGCAATGGCCTTTTTGTGGCAGTGGGCCAGCTGGGGACGATTCTGACCTCACCGGATGGTGAAAACTGGAGCAG
>CAZLYH010000001.1:35093-43687 GCA_964563775.1 uncultured Syntrophomonadaceae bacterium
CTGGAGCAGTACCAATTCCAATACTACCGCCTACCTGGAAGAGCTCACCTATGGCAATGGCTTATTTGTGGCGGTAGGGAGAGATCTGGACCTCAATACCGGGGTAGTCATAACCTCCGGGGATGGAAGGCAGTGGGAGGCGTTTTTGTCTGATGATTACCGCCTGTTATTAAGTGTGGCAGCCGGACCGGATGGGTTCGTAGCTGTTGGCCTGGGCGGAATTATCCTGACTTCTCCGGATGGAGTGGTGTGGACAATGCAGAGCTCCGGCTTTTATGAGGAACTCTACGGCATAAATTATGGATTAAATCGGCTGGTGGCGGTAGGGGCCAATGGAACCATTCTCACCTCCACGGATGCCAGTCAATGGGTCCAGGCGGAAAGTGGCAGCGAAAACAGCCTGCGCGATGTGGAACACGCTGCAGAGACCTTCCTGGCGGTGGGGGACAATGGCACCATTCTCGGCTCTTCCGATGCCGTTAATTGGACGCTGCAGCCGATTGAACCCAGCAACCGTCTCAATGCGGCAGCCTATGGTGAGGGGCAATGGGTAATAGTAGGGGCCAAAGGGATTGTCCTCACTGCGGCAAATGGCCAGGAGTGGGAGTTGCAGAATTCGGGTACTACCGTCAACCTGAACGGGGTTGCCTGGGGAGCAGGACGGTGGGTGGCGGTGGGAGATCAAAGGACAGTACTAACTTCTGCCGATGGGCAGGAATGGGTCCGCCAGGAGGCCGGTACGGGGTCAGAGGTACTGCAGGCGGTTAGCTATGGCCAGGGCCAGTTTGCAGCGGTGGGTGATATGGGACTGGTTTTGACCTCCCCCGACGCTGTCACCTGGGAAGAGCAAACCATTGGTGGGGAGGACGCTCCCTACTGGCAGGGGGTCAACTTCTGCCAGGACCAGTTTATTGCCGTCGGGCCCCCGGGAAAAGCGGCCTTTTCCGCGGACGGACAGGAGTGGTCAGTTGAGGCTACCGCTACCGACCACTTCCTGAACGACGCTGCCTGTGATCCGCAGGGATATATCGTGGTAGGTGACTTTGGCACCATATTGCAGTCCTCTCCCTCGTGAGGGCACCGGGGCACCCGGTGCGGGTGTCTTGGATAGAAGGAATTTCTGAGGTCGGGATGAGCGGCAGGGCTGGTTTAAACTGAATAAGTCCTATATAGAGGTTAAGACAGGCAAAGGAGCAGAAATCGGTGGAACCGATTTAAACCCAAACTCCGACTTCCGACGTCTGACCTCCGACTTCTGCAACCAGGACCGGTTTCCCCGGTCCTTTTTGCGGTGGTAGGACGGGGGATTAAAGAGGGCTATTTCCCGCCCAGGAACGTTTATTTATGGCGCAAGTCCGGGTTCTTCCTTTTTATGCAGGAAAAGCTGCTTGCACTCGACCGGGCTTTCCATTAGTATTCTAATGGTAAGAATTCTAACTATATGAGCGGAGGGTCGTGATGAATAAAGATGAGGCCAGGGAATTGCACTGGCTGCTTTTGAGCTTTGCGGGTCTGTTTCACAAAAAGTTTTTACTAAACCTGCGTAAACAAAGTTCTATTGACCCCCGTGCCAAGAAGAACCAGGTTAAAATATTGAATGTTCTCTACCAGCAGGAAGGTCTGACACCTACGGAGCTGGGCAAGATGCTGGATATCGAGAAGGGCAGTCTTACCACCTTGTTGGATCAGCTGGAGGAAATGGGCTTCATTGTCCGGGAAGTTGATCCGGACGACCGGCGCAAACTTTTGTTGTCGCTGAGCGTAGTAGGAAGAGAAAAGATGGATGAAGCCATGGACCGTTATACCGGAAGTATAATGGAGTTATTTGCAAAGGCTGATTTGGAAGAATTAGAGACATTTAAAAACAGCCTGCGCGTTGTAGTTGAGTTCATGAAAAAGTTATAGAAGGAGCTATACTAGTGGATCGTTCGATTGAAATGCGTGATGAGAGCATAGGCAAGCTTTTGTGGAGTTTTTCCCTGCCCACCATTGTCGGCATGGTGATCAATTCACTCTACAATGTCATTGACCGGATATTTGTAGGGCGGGGGATTGGCTCGGTGGCTATTGCTGCCACTACGGTGGCCTTTCCTATTATGATTATACTTATGGCGGTTTCCCTGCTTATCGGGGTGGGGGCGACCGCGTTGATTTCCATTCGCCTGGGTGAGCAGAAGCAGGATGAGGCGGAGCGGGTGGCGGGAAATGCCATGACCATGCTGATTTTATTACCGGCAGTTTTCGCGGTCCTGTTCTTCTTGTTTGCTGAACCGGCGCTGGTGCTCTTTGGTGCCAGTGAAGCGGTTTTGCCCTATGCCAAGGATTTTGTGCAGATAATCATGCTGGGATCGGTTTTCGGCTCCATTAGCATGGGCATGAACAATTTTATCCGGGCGGAAGGCAATCCGCGTATGGCCATGTATACTCAGATCCTCGGCGGAGTAATGAATGTGGTCTTAAACTATCTTTTTATCTTTACATTTTCCTGGGGTATAAAAGGTTCGGCCCTGGCGACTATTACTGCCCAGTTGATTTCGGCCCTCTGGGTGTTAAGCTACTTTTTTACCGGGCGCAGCCTGGTAAAGATCAGGGCCAGGAATCTCAAACCGCAGATGCCGGTACTGGCGAGTATAATGGCCATTGGTTTCGCACCTTTTGCCATACAAATTGCCTCCAGCGTGCAGCAGCTGATCCTGAACAAAACGCTGCAGTTTTATGGTGGGGATATGGCCCTCTCAGCGGTGGGCATTATCATGAGTCTGTCCACGCTGTTGTTTATGCCTATTCTGGGGGTCAGTCAGGGCGCCCAGCCGATTATCGGCTTTAATTACGGTGCCCGCCAGTATGATCGGGTGAAAGAAACACTCAAAAAAGCGATTTTGGTCGGAACCGCCATCGCCCTGGTGGGGTATGCGGTCATCAACCTCTGGCCCGCCCAACTGGTCGGCCTGTTCAGTAAGGGGGAAACGGAACTTACTGCGCTAACCACCCATGCCATGAGGATATTCTTTTTACTGATGCCCATAGCCGGCTTTCAGATTCTCAGCTCCACCTATTTTCAGGCGGTGGGGAAGGCACTCAAATCGGCCATACTCAGCCTGTCCAGGCAATTGTTGCTCTTCCTGCCTCTGTTGCTTATTCTGCCGCGTTTTTGGGGTCTGGAAGGGGTATGGCGAACGGCTCCCATTGCCGATGTACTTTCACTTATCCTGACTGCAGCCTTCATTTATTTTGAGATGAAAAGCCTGGGGCGCGAAGAGCTGAAAAACCAGCCAGAGCTAGCCGGGAAAGAACTGGAGGGTGACCAGACCCCGGGTGGATATAAAGGACCAGGGGAGCCGGACTTGGTTGGGGAGAAGCCCTAAAGCCCAACCCGGCCCTAATGCGAGTTATAGTACCGGTTGGTAAGCACCTTTCCTTCCTTAAGTTTGCCAAAACTCAACGATTGCTTGCCAACCGGTCATTCATAAATAACCGTGGTAATGATAATACTAAACCTACCGAATATGGAACAAGAGGAAAGATCAGATGCTGCTAGTTGTTATTCGCACGCTGATTCTGTATGCTACCACGGTCATCCTGCTCCGGGTTATGGGGAAAAGGCAAATCGGCCAATTGCAACCCTATGAGCTGGTGGTTATTATTATGATCTCCGAGCTGGCGGCTATCCCTATGAACAACACCAGTATTCCCCTGGTGAGTGGACTCATTCCCATCTTTATCCTGGTGGCCGCCCAGGTTACTCTTTCTTTTATCTCCCTGAAAAGTGAAAAGGCGCGGGGTATAATTTGTGGCAAGCCCAGCATCCTTATTGACAATGCCCGGATTGTGGAAGAAGAGATGAGGAGGCAGCGCTATAATATCAACGATTTGCTGGAGCAGCTCCGCTCCAAAAACGTTTCCAATATAGCTGACGTGCAATACGCCATCCTGGAAACCGGCGGGCAGCTCAGTGTAATCCTCAAATCGGAGAAACGACCGGTGGAGCCACAGGATCTGGAGCTGGAGGTTGAACAGGAAATTTTGCCGATCACCCTGGTCATTGACGGCCAGGTTATCCACGAAAATTTGCGCAAAATCAACCGTACGGAGGATTGGCTGCATGAGGAGCTGGGCAACCTGGGGATCAAGCAGGTTAGAGAGGTCCTGTTTGCCTCCCTGGATGACCGGGGCAAAGTCTATTACCAACGCAAGTCTTCCCGAAAATAGGGAGTAAAGGAAGGGCTGACAATGCGACTACTGGTAACGCTGGCTATCATCATGGCCTTGATTATCGGTGTGGGCGTCTGGACCAATCACTCCCTGGCAACTTCAACCAGGGAACTGACCAGCCAGATCGACCGGGTGGCTGAGGAAATAGAGGCCAACCGCTGGGAGGCGGCGGTAGTTCAGACGGAAAAACTGGAAAAAACCTGGGGAGAAAAGGCAAAGTGGTGGCCCATCTTTCTGGACCACCAGGAAATTGATAATATCGAGTTCTCCCTGGCCCGGGTCAAAGAATACGTGACCAGCCACAGCCGGGCGCTTTCCCTGGGCCAGCTCTCCGAGTTAAAATTGATGATTGGTCATATCCCGGAAAAAGAAGCCGTGAATCTGGAAAACGTTCTTTAGCAGTGGTGCGGATAACCAAGGTTTCGTGCAGGCGGATTCTTTTTATCGTAGATACGGTGCGCCGGATGCCCGGCGAACAATGTCACCCTATGGGCAGGGGATTTTTTAGCGCCTTTGCTCTTCTATTCGCATATTAATAACAGAAACGCGAAGAGTAAAGGAATAATTTTATGAAAGCCAGAAAGCTGAGTTTGCCGGCCCAACTGGCCGCATCCCTGGGGATTGTTCCCGGTGAAACCTGGAATATCAAGGTGGGGAGAGCTACGGCCCGTACGGTTATTCAGGAAGCGCTTGGTGGGGGAGTCAATGGAACCAGGGCGGTCGCGCTGCCCCCTGGTCTGGCAGCTGATTTGGGACTTCCACCCGGACTGCATCTTAATATCATTCGCGATGGTGATTACCTACGGTTGGGGCCCCTGGTAGGTATTCTGGCAGCCCGCTATATAAAAGAGCGGGATTCCTTCGGAGTACAGAATCAAAATTTTCATGCCCTCCTGCAAGGCCTGCGCAGTTTAAACGGAAGCGGATTTGTTTTTACCCCCCGGGACATCGATTGGAAACGCCACCGCATTCATGGCTATTCCAGCGGAAGCGAGAAACGGTGGCGCCCGCGCTGGTACCCTTTTCCGGATGTTTATTACAATCGGTTTTTTAGCAAGAGCAGCATCGACACCCGGGATATAATGAAAAGATTTCGCAGTTATGGTGTGCAGACCTTTAATACCCCCATCGGCAGTAAATGGGCGGTGCACAGTTACCTGAGCCAAAAGGAGGATATCCGGCGGCACCTTCCCGATACGCACCGCTTGCTTTCGGCACAGGCCTTGCAAGCAATGTTGGAAAAGCACCGGGAAGTATACATTAAGCCCGGGGAGGGTCATCTGGGCCGGGGGATAATGAGGGCAAGCAAAAGGTCGGGGGGCTACCTGGTAAAGAGCAGTGGCAGTGTCAACGGTGTTGCCTACCGGAGCCTGGCCGGAGTGGTCAAAGCCCTGCAGCGAAACGGGAAGCTGGATAAATTCTTGGTGCAGCAGAGCATAGGCGTGGTAGGGGGCGACCAGCACTTTGACAGCCGGGTTCTGGTTCAGAAAGACCGGCAGAACCAGTGGCAGATTACGGGCCTGGCCGCCCGGGTGGGCGGGAGTGGGCAGATTACCACTAACCTGCACACCGGCGGGCGAGCCGAGGGTATTAACAAGACATTGGCCCAGCGGGGCTTCAGCCGTACGGAAATAATGGCGGTGCGGGCGGAAATAAAGCGACTGGCCCTGGAGATTGCCGGGGCTCTCGGGGAGTATTCACCGGCACTGGGTGATTTGGGATTGGATTTTATCATCGATAAAAAAGGCCAGGTGTGGTTTCTCGAAGCCAATCCCCGGGCGGGCCGTAGGTCGGTCGAGAAAATGGGGCGGGAAGCCCAGAAACTGGCGGTCCTTAGACCCATGGAGTACGCTTGTTATTTAGCCGGGTTTTAGATGGAATCACCTTTATACCGCTTGGGGAGAAGTAAACTTCAACGGGTTTAGCCGGAAAACGGCCCGGATTGAGCTGAAAGGAGCAAAAAGACCAATAAATATGGCTGTGGAAACTTGATTTTTCTGGCATTCTTCTTTACAATACTGTTAGCCCAATAAATACAGGTGGATGAACGTTACCCTTCTCGATTACCAGGCTTGGGGGAGATTGCGATAACAGGTGCTTCCCCTGGCAATGGGCAAAAATCTGAGGAGGTTTTTTCATGTTTACAGACAAGGTTCTTACCTGCAAAGAGTGTGGGCGCGAGTTCGAGTTTACTGCCGCTGAGCAGGAATTCTATGCGGAGAAGGGTTTTACCAATGAGCCCGGCCGCTGCCCGGAATGCCGCGCTGCACGCAAAGCACAGGCCAGAGGTGGCCGCAACGGTTACGAACGTTCCGACCGGCAGATGTTTACGGCAGTTTGTGCTTCTTGCGGGAAAGAAACGACTGTTCCCTTCCAGCCCAGTGGGGACAGACCAGTATATTGCCGCGACTGCTATCAACAGCGTCGTCGCTCCAGCTGGTAAACAGGGTTACATCAGCTCCCCGGATTTCCGGGGAGCTTTTTTAGTGGAAAAAGCAAAACAAGGGACGATCCTGGTATTCACCTGAATCGTCCCCTGGTTGGCTTTTTAATTTAATTTATACCACCTGGGCCATGTCCCCCTGGCAGTATTTCTCGCGCAGTTTGGGTTTTTCGATCTTGCCGGTCGGGTTGCGGGGGACCTGGTCAAAGAATACCCCGCGGGGCCGTTTATAGCGGGGCAGGGATTGGCAAAAATCCATAACCTGTTCTTCGCCGAGGGTTCGACCCGGTTTGACCTCAATGACGGCTACAGCAATTTCTCCCAGACGCCGATCGGGCATGCCAATGACGGCGGCATCCTTTATATCTTCGTGGCTGCGCAAAAAATCCTCAATTTCAACCGGGTAGATGTTTTCTCCTCCGGAAATGACAACATCCTTTTTCCGGTCCACCAGATAGATAAAACCGTCTTTATCCTGACGGGCCATATCTCCGGTATGCAGCCAGCCGTTTTTCAGAGAACTGGCGGTGGCTTCCGGGTTTTTATAGTAGCCTTTCATAACTCCCGGGCCTCTGACCAGCAATTCGCCCACTTTGCCCCGCGGAACTACCTGACCTTCCTCATCGACGATGAGGATTTCCCAATTGAAGCCGGGTACGCCGATGGCGCCCACCTTGTGAATGTTTTCGATCCCCAGGTGTACGCAGCCCGGTCCGCAGGACTCGCTTAAACCATAATTGGTGTCATAGAGATGATGAGGGAAATGTTTTTTCCATCTGCCTACCAGGCTGGGCGGTACCGGTTGGGCGCCTATATGCATCAGCCGCCACTGCTCCAACTGGTAGTTCTTCAGGTTTACTTCCCCGCTCTCCACAGCATCCAGGATGTCCTGAGCCCAGGGAACCAGCAGCCAGACGATGGAGACATTCTCTTCCGACACCGCTTCCAATATCCAGCGAGGCTCCACCCCACGCAGCAAAACCGCTTTTCCGCCTACTACCAGACTGCCAAACCAGTGCATCTTGGCTCCGGTGTGGTAAAGGGGAGGAATACATAAAAAAGTGTCCTGGCGACTTTGCAGGTGGTGGCGGTTTTCCGTAATGCAGGCTGAAACCAGGTTGCCATGGGTATGCAAAATCGCTTTAGGTGTTCCGGTGGTACCCGAAGTAAAGTAAAGGGCAGCATCGTCACCATCGCCAATGTCAATAGATGGGTCAATGTCGCTATATTGAGCTACCAAATCTATGTAACTATCAGCGGTGGCGGGGCAGTTGTCCCCTACAAAAATAAAGCTTTCCACGTCCAGTTGAGCGCGGGCGGCTTCGATTCGCTCTATAAACTCAGGCCCGTAAATCAGTACCCGGGCCTCGGCCGTCCTCAAGCAGTTCCTGATTTCTTCCGCTGTGTAACGGAAGTTAAGGGGGACCGCCAGAGCTCCCGTCTTTAAGATTCCAAAATAGATCGGCAGCCATTCCAGGCAATTCATCATAAGAATGGCAACCTTATCGCCCTTTTTAATGCCCTTTGCCAGCAGAGCGTGAGCCAACCGATTGCTTAACTGGTCAAATTCAGACCAGGTAATTTCCCGGCGCCGGCCCTGAGCCGGATCCCTTTCCACCAGGCTGATTTCGTCACTGTACATTCTGGCATTGCGGCTTAGCATTTCCGTGATGGGCATAAGAAAATACCTCCTTTGGAACCGGGGCGGATACCGGGACAAATAAAAAGATCCAACCTCGGCAAACAAAGTTGAATCTCTATATTTCCAGGTATACCTACCTTCCTTCCATACTGCCATTTTAACTGTTGCTACACTTTTCCTGGAGCAAATATCTTGCTCCAGGCTATCCTGCAAACCTGCACTTACTATTATATACTTCTTCCCAAATTTAGAACAGCCCCATTTTAGTTGTCCCTTCGGTCCACAATCCAATCCAAA
>CAZLYH010000001.1:43787-74832 GCA_964563775.1 uncultured Syntrophomonadaceae bacterium
CCAATCCAAACCAGCGTCAATCAGCGTACGTCAGCGTTAGTCAGCGTCAAAAACCCAACCCGTGATAATCCAAATAAATCAGTGCTATCCCCGTCTATCGTCCTCCCTTGTCAACCGTCCCCCCATATCCCCAATCCAAACCAGCGTCAATCAGCGTACGTCAGCGTTAGTCAGCGTCAAAAACCCAACCCGTGATAATCCAAATAAATCAGTGCTATCCGCGTCTATCGTCCCCCCATATCCCCAATCCAAATCAGCGTCAATCAGCGTATGTCAGCGTTAGTCAGCGTCAAAAACCCCTATCCGTGCCAATCCAAGAAATCCGCGTTATCCGCGTCTAAATCCCCCCATCCAATCTAATCCGCATCTATAGCTTTTTCGATTTTACCGGGATAAAAATCATGATATGACTGAAAATTGTGGAAAAAAGTACGGGAATATGACAATATAATTGAAAAGAGCATCAGATAGCGAGTTGGGGAGATAAACGAGAAATGGAGGAACCGATGAACCGTTTTTCGGAACCGTACCCGGATGTGGAGGGGGACAATGGCCTGCCCGAAGAGGTAAGAAACAGCCTGGAAAAAATCCTGGCTTATTCGGGTTTGGCCCCGGAGCGTGCCCGTCTGTTTACGGCTCATTTGGAAGTATTCAAGCGCCTAAGTGATAACCCCCGCGCCGACAAGGAAATAAGAAGGCTTAAGGGAGCGCTGGCAACACTGTTTTTTGAGGTTTACGGTATGGTAGCCAGAAAGGTTCTGGAGGATAAGAATCCTGGCCGGGTTTATCAAATGTTTTTACATTATGGCTTTATGGATGAAGGGCTGGCTGGTGTAGATAATACTCTGACCCTCTATGAAATGGTGGATCAGGCGCCGGGGGAAGGGAAGTGTTCAGTATACAACGGTCAGACCTGGCTGGGGAAAATTATCAGCCGGGAGAAGGAGCCTTCGGTTAATGATTTTGGGCTGGATTACCAGGATGTATTCCGGGAAAAGAAAAGACGAGGTGAAATCACCGACAAGGACAAGGCCCAGTATGACGAGGATCTGGATGGTCGCATAGACCATGAGATAGGCGGCCTGTTTAAGATGGGGCAAAGGATGTGCTGCGGACGCAGCAGTGACTATTTCCCCATTTTTCACCGGGGCATGGTAACCGGGGATTTGTCCAAGTCCCTGGTGACCCCGCAGAGACTGGAGGAAAGCTTGGACCGCATCCTGCAGGTGGATTTCTCGGCCTTGCACCGGGAAACGGTGTACAGCAACCCGGAAAAGGGAATTCGGCAGGAGTTGATTATGCAGGCGGTATGGCCGGACTTTATTCTTATGCCGGTCTTTGGAGCTGAAGGGGTAATGTGGCAGGGCCTGAGCGGAAAACTCATGAATTC
The DNA here is from genome assembly GCA_964563775.1 of uncultured Syntrophomonadaceae bacterium. GTDB lineage: Bacteria > Bacillota > Syntrophomonadia > Syntrophomonadales > Syntrophomonadaceae > CAZLYH01. The sequence goes on from CAZLYH010000001.1 coordinate 45,178, forward strand.
TCCCGGACGTTTTCTCTTCCCCATTTTTTTGTCTGCCAACCTGGATGATGTCATGCTGGAGACGGTTGCCAAGTTTCGCTGGGAGTTGTCCCGGGCGCTCTTTGCCTATACTTTAAGTGACTCCCAGGAAGGCGCTCTGGTAGGGGATTACAGCAGCTACATTCAATTCTATAAGAAGAATCGCGATCTTTCTTCTGAAGCCAAAGAAAAGCTCAAAGTGCAGATAGAAAAAAAACGTAACCACACCGCCGACGTTTTTGCCTCTGATTACTATGCCTGGGTGCAGTATGAATCCAAAGGACTGCTGCGCCTTAACAAAGTGGCCCGGGAAATTCTTTTTAAACACTGTCCTTTTTCCCGGCCAATTCGTGACAGCCTGGAGAAACAGCCTTTATTTAGTCAGTTCATTCGGCAATTTGAGAACATTAGAGCCAGACAGGCCCGGTTGCTGGAAGCGCGCTATGCCAAATTGCAGCGCTCAGGTATTGAACTTGATAAAGACCTGGAGGAAAACCTTCGGTATTATCAAAGTTAAACTGTCCAGGCGCCGAGGCGTAAAAACAAAGAGCGGGAGTTTTAACTCACCGCTCATTGAATAGGGGGGTAAGGGGGGCTGGTTCGGCTCCGGGCTATTTGGAGAAGTAGCGCTTTAGAAGTCCGGCAAAGGCGGCTCCATGGCGGGCCTCATCCTTGGCCATTTCGTGTACGGTGTCGTGAATAGCATCGTAGTTGAGTTCTTTGGCGCGGGTGGCCAGGTCTTTTTTGCCCTTGCAGGCACCGTGCTCGGCATCCACCCGCATTTTCAGATTGGTCCGGGTATCGGCTGCCACCACTTCACCCAGCAACTCGGCAAACTTGGCGGCATGTTCGGCTTCCTCCCAGGCGATGCGCTTGTAGGCCTCGGCAATTTCGGGGTAACCTTCCCGATCAGCCTGGCGGGCCATGGCCAGGTACATACCTACTTCAGTACACTCACCGGTAAAATTAGCTCTGAGTCCTTCCAAGACGTCGGGGTCTACATCCTTGGCTATGCCCACCCGATGCTCATCAGCCCAGGCCAGGTTGTCATTTTCCTGTGCTTCATAAAACTTATCCTTGCTGGCACCGCACTGGGGGCACTCATCAGGCGGGGTCTCACCATTGTGAACATAACCGCAAATACTGCATACCCACTTTTTCATTAAGTAAAACCTCCTCTTTAATATAGGTCTCTATAGTTCAACCCGCTCTGCCAGGCAGTGCGGGCAAATACCCCGGAAATAAATGTGACTCTCGCGTACCTGGAAACCATCCAGGCCTTCCATTTTCGCGTCCGTCGGCTGCAGTCGAATATCATAAATATGTCCGCAGTTCTGGCAGCGAAAGTGCCCATGCAGGGAAGTATCGGCATCGTAGTGCATCTCATTTTCAGCGATAGTAATCAAGGTTACCAGCCTCTTTTCTTCGAACAGTTTTAAAGTGTTGTACAGAGTGGTGCGGGAAAGGGTAGGAATCTCCTGAATTAATTCCTGGTATATTACTTCCACGCTGGGATGGTTACGGTTCTCCACCAAATATTGATAAACACGCATGCGGTGGTGCGATGGTTTCACCCCGTGCAGGCGCAGCAGATTTTCAATCTCTTTGGGTGTCATAACTGTTTACTCCCTGTAATCATTATAGAACTGTAATTATTACAAATATTATCGCGCACTATTTGCTGGTTGTCAAGCTATTGGGATGAAAAAACGTCTGGAAGAAGAGGATGGTTGTTTAATCAACAGTAGTAGCCAACGAGCGTGCTATGTAACGCGGTAATAGAGTTCTCCTTGCTGATTAACCAGGCCCAGACGCAGGAGGCGCTGCAGGTGTTGGTAAATGGCCATCTTTTCAAACCAGAAGTAAATCTCTTCCTGAGGTATCCGAGGGCCGTAGAAGAGCTGCCGGGCTGCCAGTTCGGGTACAGTGTAAGGTTGGTCCAGGGCCTCTAGTACGGCTTCTTCACGACGTAAAACGATATCCCGAAAAGCCTGCAGCCTTTGGTCAAGGTTGTCGTCTACCAGGCCTTTGTGGCCGGATACTATCACGCGGGGCTGGAGTTGACGGCACTTTTCAATCGAGTCCAGGAGGTCGTTCAGATCGCTGCACAGGTGCCCATACCAGGGGCCAAAGCCGGATAAGTCAATATCCCCGCTTACCAGAATACCGTACCTGGGCTCCCATAGTGCACAGTGTCCCGGTGTGTGGCCGGGAGTGTGCACTATGCTGAAACGTACCTGCCCCAGGTCGATTACATCCCCATCCTGCAATTCCCGATGAACAGGAGATGGCTGCAGTTGAATCTGGTCCAGGAATTCCTGCCCCAGCCGGGCGCCCTCGAAAAGGTGGCACCCGTATGCGCCAATGAAATTATCAATAGACCGGATGGCGCCAGCGTCCTGCTGGTGAGCCCAGATGTTGGCTTCTGGAAAACGGTGGTTGTTCCAGATATGATCCTCATGAAAATGGGTATTGACCAGCAGGTCCACTCCCAGCTGCCGGAGCAGCTGCAGGTTCTCATCCCCGCAGCTGCTATCGAAAAGCGCCCGGGTATCATCGGCAATATACAGGCAATAACAATAAGGAAACCTGCCTTTGCCGGGCGGGTGTACCAGAAATATATTAGGAGCAATCTCTTGCAACATTTCCTCTACCGGCCTCCATAACTGCCGCCACCGGAACCGCCGCCTCCGCCGCCAGAGAAGCCGCCTCCGCCACCCGAGCCGGAGGATGCCTTGCTTTCCGCGGCCTTTACGGTCTTCTCTGCCACCTGAATGGAGTGTTCGATACTCTCTGAGATTTTGCTGAAGTTGTCGCTAAAACCGGCCAGAGCCAGGGCATCAGGGGAATTATACCAGTGCTGGCCGAAACGGTAATTATCCTCTTGCAAGTTGGGGAAGACGACTTCCAATTGCTTGATTACTTCCCGGGCGACTCCCAGGGTGACTGCATAGACCAGGTAGTGTTCCCAGATAACCAGGCTGGGAATTTCGTGACGGTCCATATTGGAAAAGTGCAACAAAAAGCGTTTGAAAGCCTGCCATTTACGCAAATCTTCCTGGGCCTCCCGGGAGCGTCTTTTGAATTTCTGAGGAACGATACCGATAAAGAAGGAACATAGAAAGAGACTGGCCCCGGGTAGAACCACTTCCGCTCTAATTAGAAAAAGGCCGGTGATAAAACACGCCAAAGCCACTCCGGCAGTTATCCAGCGTACTCTGGTTTCAGTACCCAGAAACCAGTTGTTCTCATCCCCGGTTTCGGACAGGGAGTTCTTCCATTTCAGCCAGAAGCTATAGAAGGACTGGCTGTGTTTCTTGGAGTACTCTTCGATATCGTAGAGATATAAAGATGGCTGTTTATTACTGATAATGGTGAAAATATAATCGATTAAATTACGTTCGTGGGGGAGCAGCTGCTCACACTCTGCCTGGTATTTTTCTTTTTGCAGGGTGATTAAATAAGTGGTGAGCTCTTTGGTGCCCAGGAGGCGCTTCTTCTCAAACAGCTGCGGTTCAATGACCAGATATTTGCGGCGGGCCAGATCCAGCAAGGTGGCGGTAATATCCTGGGTTTTTACTTCCCCCCAGTTCCACAGTATAGACAGCTCGGCGGGGGAGTAACCGGCGGGAAGTTCCCGATAATAGTCACCCTGAAATTCCGGCCGGTACTCCTTGCCGTATTTACGCCATAGAAGGAATAGAGCGAGGAGGGTGATAATCGGAATCAGTATGGCGATGGTCACCTGCATCTGAGCTGCTTGACGACGGCGATTGGCACCTTCCGCCCAGCGGCCCTCTTCATCCATAATAACGGACATGCCTGCCTGCCCGGTATAAAGCTCGCGGGGGGCAGCGGGGAAAAGCTGCCGGGGCATAACCATACGCCCCTCCAAGAATTGATTGGCAGGCATTTTCTCGATTTGCCAGGTAACCTCACGCGGCCCGGTAAATTGAACCTCTCCGTGGAGGGGACCGTGTCCCCAGATGCGGATGTCGGTGCCGGGCTGCATATTTTCCGCCCCGGCCGGCAGTCGCACCTTGACAGTAACCTGTCCAATCTGCTGTTGGTTATCAGAGGAGATAAACTTACGGTAAAACTCAGCTACATCAGTATGCATTTTGATCAAGTTGTTGACCCGATAACTTACCTCAAAAGTACGTTGTTCATTGGTGGCATCAATACTCCAGTCGATCGTAAGCTTGTTACCTTCCTGCTTCACCAGATAAGTGCCCGGGGGGCCGTAGCTCTGCCCGGGGTTAAACTGATAAGCATTGCCATTCTCCGACACCAGGATGTTGCTAATGGGGGTAGTGTCCTGGGGAATGGAAACAAAATAACCTTTGTAGGAGCCATGAAAAGTAACGGTTATATGTTCCGTTACCAGCATGGAACCATCAGGCATCAGCTCAGCGTCCATAGCCAGTGCATCCATTTCTAAACTGCGGGCCTGAGCTATTCCTGTATTAAACCAGACCAACAACAAGGTGAACAATATGGTTAATAGGAAAACCAATCTCCGGTTATTACTTCGTTCCCACACTTGCACTACCCCTCCCTAATTCGTGCTAAAACTTAACCTGTACGGCCTGGCGAGCGTCAGGTTCGCCCTGCAGAGTAAAGTAATCGGCCTTGCCAAATCCCAGCATGCCGGCGACCAAATTGGTGGGGAAAAGCTCCAGCTTGGTGTTGAATTTCTGCACGGTATCATTATAGAACTGGCGGGAATAGGCGATTTTATCTTCAGTCTGACTCAGTTCTTCCTGCAGCTGCAAAAAGTTGGTGTTGGCTTTGAGTTCGGGGTAGTTTTCCGCTACCGCGAACAAGGAACGCAGGGCACCTGACAGCAGGTTTTCCGCCCGGGATTGGTCGGCCACGCTACCGGCAGCCATAGCTGCGCTGCGGGCGCGGGTTATCTCTTCCAGGGTTTCCTTCTCATGACTGGCATAGCCTTTAACGGTGTTGACCAGGTTGGGTATCAGATCGTAGCGGCGCTTGAGCTGTACGTCCACCTGCGACCAGGCATTCTGTACCCGCTGTCTTAACTGTACCAGCCCATTGTAGGTGACAATAAAGAAGATGGCTAACAGGACCAGAATACCGATTACAGCAGCGACAATCATTCATATCAACTCCCCAGTGTTTTCTATATTATAGGCTAACAGAGTTGGCTGACGAAAGAATTCACCCATTTGGGTGAATTCTTTATTTTTAGTCTTTTGCTATGGTTAAAGAGAACCCAAGAAAACCGGGGGAACAAGGGGACGGTTCTCTTGTCCCTCTTCCAAAGTAATTGGGGACCGAGGAACCGAGCCTTGTCCCTGCAGTAAGGAGTGACAGTTGCATGAATACGGCTCTGCCAGTGGAAGAACCTAGGTGGAAGATTGCTCTCAATATGATGATAAACCCGGGAGAAGTGGTAAAGAAACAGATGTCAGAGGTGCCCTGGCCGTTTTCTCTGGCGGTATCCGGTTTATCATTTACACTGTTTTTCCTGCAGACCGGTCTGGATATGCTGCGTACCGGACAGATTGAACCGGCAACGGTAGTTCTGGTTTCCCTGCTGGGCCTTCTTTACGGAACGGCAGGTATTGCCCTCCTGGCTGTTCTGGCCTGGGCTCTTTGCCAGGGTTCGGAGCGGTCTTATACTCTGGAGTGGGCTATCTCCACTTTTGCCCTGGGTTATTCAGCCACCCTGGTCTATGCATTGCTGGGGGTGGTTTTTTCCCTGGCTCTGGGGTGGAAAACGGCGGTGGCTTTTGGAGTAACCGGGGTTTTGTGGGCCCTGAGACCTACCTTGTTTACCATCCGGCAAATGTCCGGTGATAGAGTTGCCTTTAGCGTAGCCCTGGCCACGCTCTGTGGTGCCATCCTGCTAGTCGGGTGGGCGCTATTGGGACGCCTGGGATTCTAACTGTAAAACTAAAAGTCTTTAGATTATTCAGGAGGCTAATAGTATGGAAATGAATCTTGGTTATGCCAATAAAACCGACCGGCCCTCGATTAGATTCTGGCCAGCATATTTGTGTTTTCTGGTGTTTGGTCTGCTGATTCCCTTTAGCAAACCGGAGTATGGGGCAGTTACTTTCCTGCTCTCCATATTGCTGGCCCTGGTAATGGGCCTCCTGGCCGTTAATGTACTTATTGGAGTATTTAATAGCAGCAATAAAGCCTTGCTGGCGGAAAGCGGCAGCCAATTTGCCAAAGAGGCAGTACAGACGGGCATGCTGTTTATGATTCCCTTTACCGTTTTAGCGGCTCTGGCCCAGTTATTATTGGGCTGGAATGCAGTAATGCCGTTTGCTTCAGCAGCTATTATGACTGCTTGTGCAACCGCAGGTACGGAAGTTATGAAAAAGGGGGCCCAGGGGGTAAAAAACATCATGATACCGTCAGCAATTGCCTTTTTATTATCGACCAGCTGGATGATACTGGTCGGCATAATGCCATAAGCAGAAGAGAAGGGAGGTTGGGCTTTTGTCTATTCTTAATATGAACCGTAACCGAAAAAAACTAATAAGAATGGGGATAACGGCTGTTTTAATAGGATGGTTGGCCCTGCTCTTTATTACAGCCTTTTTACCTGGGAATGCTATGGCGGGTGGAGTTGGTGATGTAGTTACCAAGGTGACCAACTCTAATTTAACATCAACAGAATTTAATTTTGGGCAAGAAAGTGCTACCGGTCATAATTTCGCAATTCATGCCGGCATGGGGGACTATGGTAATGGCGGATGTATGATCAGCGTTCTGGGACCAGTCCAACCTGATGAAATACAGACTCTACTGGATTATGTAGATAGTATAGTTGAGCTCACCTACATACAGACTACCCGCATAAAGGGTTGTGAAGTCCGGGAATATTCCACGGAATATGGTGTGGGAGTGGGTGTAGTACTGCCGGATTACTTTATTACTGTGGAGATGCTTGATACAGGTAACAGTAGGACCGCTGATTTCGCAGCGGCCAAAAGCATTGCCCAGCAGACTTTGGACGGGATGGAACGGGCCGGGCTGTTGAGTCAGGCAGCTCCGGATATAGAATCAGGTAAACCTGATGAACCCAAACCGGCTGAAAAGGCACCGGCAGCTGCGGGAGTTGTAACCGCCAACCCTTTGGACGAACCGACCCGCATTGCAGACACGACCAATATCATGGCCGTTTATAACGGACCAACGGTTCCCACTACTCTCAGTATCAACACTCCTCACCTGGTAACAGAAATTCATGACTATCACTGGAACAATGCCCAGGGAGCAACCCCTGGAACCATAGGTTTACAGGACCAGAACGGGAAAATGTACGGTCCCTGGCAGGCGGTAGGAACTCCGGGACAAGGAGGAGTTCCTAATGCTAACTGGTTTGTTTATCCGAATATTGTCATTCCCGCTGGGACCTATACGGTGATCGACTCAGATCCGTCTACCTGGTCACAGAACACCGATTCCGGAGGAAGAGGCATGGGATATGTGCTGGCTACTCCTCATTTTGAAGTTACCAGCGGTTCGGTTGGGGACCTAAATAAAGGTCCCGGGAGTTCACCCGCTGGAAGTGGTTGGACGGAAAGCCCGGCTGGAGTCGGTTCGGTAGGAAACATTCCCGGCCCTTCCAATACTACTGAGGCAGTAACCGGTGTGGTAGTCCCCGGATTAATTTCTATCGCCTTGGGGGCCTTGGCAGGATTCGGTGGTGGCGGAGGAAACGTTCCTCCGGGAGGAGTTCCCCTGTCACCCTCCGGAGGAGGAACGTCACCGGTCGGTGGAATACCTGGTACAACTCCAAGTTCCGGTGCAGCTCAGGAAATTGGCCAATTAGGCAAGAGACGGCGCGAGGAAATATATATAGATACAGTTGACATGCAGCAGCAGGCCATTGATGTTAGAGATGCTGGACCAGTAACTGATCATGGCGTGATAATTGATACTGCAGATATGTTTGAAACTCCTATAGCTGTCCAGCCGGAGTCCGGGATAATAATTGATACCGCCGATGAAGCAGCCATATTCGTGCAGCCTGAATCGGGAATTCACATCGATACGATTGACATGCATGAGGGAGTATCATTACCGCCTGAGCCTGAAATTCTTATTGACACCACCGAGATGTTTGCAGGCAAGATGGCCCAGGGGGCAGTTCCGGATAAGGATATATATATAGAAACCGAAGCAGAAGCAGGGTTATTTGTACAGCCTGAGATTGATAAGCAGGGGATTGATATTAGGGAAACCGGGCCAAGCGGAGAACCGGAATTTGTCGTGGCCTCTGCCGGTGAACCGGGTGCAGCTGCACAGGCTGAATCAGGGGTAATCATTGAAACTGCTGATGAAACTGCAGTTATTAAACCTGACTCCGGGATTATGAAGGATGAATCCGGCGGTGAAGTTCTTTTCGATGCCAGCGAGCTGGAAGATAAGCCTCCTGCCGGAAATGAAATTGCCGGGGCAGACGGGGAAGTCGCACCAGGTACTGAAACAGAAGCATCCATAGCGAAAGAAGAAAGTGTTTTCGATCAGGAAGGCTTTGATAAAGAAGGTTTCGACAAAGATGGCTTTGACAAAACCGGTTTTGATCGGGAAGGCTTTAACGCGGACGGATTTGACAAGGATGGCTTTAACCGGGAAGGGTTTAATGCAGAAGGTTTAGATAAAGCTGGTTTTGATAAAGAAGGTTTCAATAAGGCTGGCTTTGACAAAGAAGGCTTCAACCGCGAAGGCTTTGACCAGGCAGGCTATGACCGGGAAGGCTTCGATAAAGCCGGCTTTGATGCAGAAGGCTTTAATAAAGAAGGATTCGACAAAGCAGGTTTTGATAAGGGGGGCTTTGATAAGTCTGGCTTTGATAGAGAAGGTTTCAACAAGGCTGGCTTTGACAAGGAAGGCTTTAACCGGGAAGGATTTGACCAGACCGGATTTAACCGGGAGGGCTTCAATCGAGAAGGATTTGACAAAGCGGGCTTTGATAAAGAAGGCTTCAACAAGGCTGGTTTTGACAAGGAAGGCTTTAATCGGGAAGGCTTTGACCAGACCGGCTTCAACCGGGAGGGCTTCAATCGGGAAGGCTTCGATAAAGCTGGCTTTGATAGAGAAGGTTTCAACAAGGCTGGCTTTGACAAGGAGGGCTATAACCGGGAAGGATTTGATCAGGCCGGCTTTGATAAAGAAGGCTTCAACCAAGAAGGATTCGACAAAGCAGGGTTTGATAAAGAGGGCTTTGATAAGGCTGGTTTTGATAGAGAAGGTTTCAACCAGGCCGGCTTTGACAAGGAAGGCTATAACCGGGAAGGATTTAATCAGGCCGGATTTGACCAAGAAGGCTTCAACAAAGAGGGATTTGACAAGGCGGGCTTTGATCGGGAAGGCTTCAACAAAGCCGGGTTTGATAAAGAAGGATACGATAGACAAGGCTTTAATAAAGCCGGGTTTGATAAAGATGGTTATGGACGCAACGGCTTTGATCCGGAAGGATTTGACCGGGAAGGCTATGATGTAAATGGTTATGACCGCAAGGGATACAACCGCAGCGGTTTTGATGCCAAAGGCTATGATAAACAAGGTTATGACAAAGAGGGATTCAACAAGGATGGATGGGACCGGGAAGGTTATAACCGCAAAGGTTTTGACGAGAACGGATGGGATCGCGAAGGCTACGATAAGAATGGTTACGATCAAGAAGGTTACGATCGTGACGGCTACAACCGTGAAGGCCAGTCAAAAGAAGGTTATGACGCAGACGGTTATGACAAAAAAGGCTTTAATGAGCATGGCTATGACCGTGATGGCTATGACCGGGAGGGCTTTGATTTTGAAGGCTACAACCGTGGCGGTCGTGACCCGTGGGGCTTTGATAAACAGGGATACGGCAAGGATGGCTATCATTGGAGCGGTTATAATGCAGATGGATACGACCGTTCCGGGTTGCATTGGTCGGAAAACCCCTATGGAGAGGGCAGTCCTTTTGATGTAGATACCCGTAATCCTTTTGATGGAGGAATTGTTGACCTGGGTGGACAAAAAGAAGCCTGGAAACCCACCAAACCGCCATTGGGACAACCGTACCACCGGACGGTTGAAAAATACGGTGCCAAACCCTGGACTGATGAGATACCGCAGCCGCAACCTGAAAAACCAACGCTTCCCCCAACCGAAGATACTGGAGTCATTGGTCCGGAAGATCCCATGAATACTTTGAAAAATCATGGATTGGATAAAGATGCGCCTGCAGCGCCGGAAGGGCAGACTGGAACCGGACTACCCATACCCGAAGAAGACATCCCCGATGCAGGGAACATACCACCGGATACAATTCCTGGAGAAGGTGATATACCGCAGGAGGCAATTCCGGATCTACCACCGATTTCCGGGCCGCAACATGGGGATACCATTACTCTGCCTGGAAAAGATGGCCGGGATTATCAGCTTGAATATAACAGCCAGACCGGAGAATGGGAAAACCTGCTTACCGGAGGCAAGATTCGTAATGAGGAGCTTGACTCCTATATAAAAGACTTTAATAGATGGCAGGATGATGTTGCTGAAGACTTGAGCCGTTCTGCCCGCGATATTGAAAAGATGGCAGCCCGTCAGGATGCTAACAGTCAGGCCATTGACAAAAATCTGGCCGATTGGAAGCGTTTGGAGCAAATGCAGAAGGTGGCTGATAAATACAACATCGGAGAACCGGGAGGCCCCGGAGATATAGACAAAGCTATCCAGAATCTGAAAGATGATATGCTGGCCGGGAAAGAGCCCGACCAGGGCAGATTGGAGCAGTTAAACAAGATTATCGACAACCGTATACAGGGCATAACAGCTGCGGATACCGGTCAACGTTGGGAAGAGGATTGGTTCAAAAACCTGGGCTGGGCACTGGAAGCCAATGCAGCCACTGCCAAGGAAGTAATAACCGGGGAAAAAGCGGATGGCAGTACATCCTGGTTGGGTATGGGTGCCCGCATCATGATTACTGCAGCTACAGGAGGGACTGCCGGGGTAGTTATGGATGGGGGCTTAACGGTAGCGGAAGCTATGTATCGTATCAAGGACTCGATAGATAAGGGAGAATCAGATTTCAGGGCGGTATCCAAGGCGATTGGCTTGACTGTTCTGGGTGAAGAAATGGGTTATTTGGCAGGTGCCGCCGGTGGAACGATTATGGGAGAGATGCTGGAGAGATTCCCAGCGTTTACGAATAAAGCAGCCGACCTGATTGAAACAGCTCTATTAAAAGCCAGCGCCAAAAATCAAATGTGGAGCAAGTCATTAGGTTTTATCAGCAAAGAATCAGCCGAGGAGTCCCTCGATCAAATCAATAAACGGTTGGTTGATATAGGCAGCGAGGAAGCGGCAGAAAACATCATCAAGAACGCCAGAGGTGGTTATGGATTGTCGGTTGCGGACTCTTTCGATGATGTTGCCAAAGGCCCCGGAAAAGCATTTACCGGTGGCGGGGATGACATCTTCAAAGGAACTGGCAAATCAGCTTCTGAAGGATGGTCGGATATAGCTGAAGGCGGAGGCAAAGCGGCATCAAGTACAAGTGACGATATAGCCAAAGGAACCGGCAAAGCTGCTTCCAGCAGTAGTGACGATATAGCCAAAGGGTCTGGTAAAGCTGCTTCCAGCAGTAGTGACGATATAGCCAAAGGGTCTGGTAAAGCTGCTTCCAGTAGCAGTGATGATATAGCCAAAGGGTCTGGTAAAGCTGCTTCCGAAAGTAGTGATGATATGGTCAAGGGAAAAGGCGCCGGTGATGGAGTTAAAGCTGCAGACGGCCCGGATGTACCATCAAAATCTGCTGCAGCAGGCGGGGATGGACCGGGTGAACCCCCGGGTGGCGGAGACGGACCGGGTGATCCAGGGGGGCCTCCATCTCGAGGTGGCGACGATGCTGCCGGAGTATTGGGAGGAAACCGGGACAACCTTCCCCTTAACCGCGGGGGCAGAACGCCTGATGAGGTCTTATCTGATCCGGCTGCAGTTGCCCGCGCCGAAAGAACCGTGCAGGAGAATATCAAAGATTTTGATAAATTGCCCCCGGCCAGACAACAGGACCTGGTAAGAGAGCAGGCCATTTATGATGAATACAAGCTGCAGGCTGAGGAAAGAACCTGGAACCTGGTTGACAAGGTCCAGCGGGGTGAACCGCTGACGGTCGAGGATATCATGGAAATGAAATCCGACCCGGCATCCATGCGAACATTGAAAAACCTAAGGGAAATGGATGGTTTGGGATCTCAGTTGACTCAACAGGAAGCTGAGGGAATACAAAGGGAGTTCAATAATGTAATGGATGAATATGTGCATCAGCCTTCTTATCACACAGTCGAGGACCATCTGCATAACCGATATCCGGGGGTTGACCCTGAGGGGATAAGGGTCAGAACTGTGCGCACACCAGGCACTGAGCCTACTGATTTCAATATAAACACTGACAACGATGTTATCGCTGAACGGTTGGTTCGCGGTCCCAATGGACCTGAATGGGTGGAAATTCCCAAGTCTGAATGGGAAGACACTTATTATAAAGCCCTGGCGGAAAACTCGGGTTTCAGTGTTGATGAAGCCAGCAGGAGGTTTCCGCAAACTGACTGGGCCAATATGGATGAAGCGGCACAAGTACGGCAATGGGCAAGGCATCACGAAGAATCTGCCATGGACCAGTTTGATCTGTCAGCAGGACGGGATTTCAGTGATCAGCGCACCTGGCGTATTGAGGACGGGGACCTGCCGGGCAGACCAATGATTGAGGCTACACCGGAGGAGATTGCGCGCGGGGTAGACACAGTGATGATTGACGGCAAGCCCATGCGGCCTTCCACCGGATACGAATTGGTCCAGAGACGACAGGGCAATCTGCTGGACTCTGAACAACTGTCTTTGATGGAATCACACAAAGTCGATGAATACTGGACTGCGGGAACCACACCATCGGAGGTAATGAGGAATCAGACTGAGGCGATGGAACAATTGCGTAAAACTGCTAGTGTAGCTCAGACAGTGGAGAGCAGTTATAGGGATATGGGATACAGAATAGAGCAAATGCCGAAAAACATGCAGGAAGCTATTAAAGTTATCAATAACAACAGCCTGTCACCGGCTGCCCGGGCAGCTCGTTTGCAGGAACTCGGGTATGAAACGCCCGGGGACTTTTTGAATAAAGTAACCAGCCGCATTGGAGCGATCAGGACAGCCCGAAGATAAACGGGATATTTATTCAACCAATGAGCAGGTAAGGAGGCATTATAATGGAAATCAACCAGGATGTGCTGGCGGGAACCGCAGTGTATAAGCTGAATCCGGCGGATATTGACCATTTATTCAGACGTTCGGGACTTAAAGGCAATAGTCTGTCCTCTTGCAGTTATAATGCTGAACAGGCAGCTACCAGCAGCCCTTCGGAATTATTTAAAAAACTCTCTGAGAGTCCCCAGTTCAGACCCATTGCCCAGCACTTGTTGGAACCGGATTTGAAGATTCAGTTCAACAGTGGCGGAGCCGGTACAGCGAAAGACCAATATTATGCCTTACTGTCTGCTGATGATAAAAGTGTTTTGGTGCAAATGACCAACTCTGACGGGGATATACTTCTTATGCTTTTTCCAGATTGGGACTCATACCTGGCCTGGTGGATTGATGTTTATGCCTCCCCCGGTATGGACGGTTACCAGACCATATTCCCCAATATTATGGAAACTGAGGTTTTGGTCTGTGCCCTGCACTGTGTAGATATTTATCGCCGTGCCTATATGGAAAGCATGCTGGATTATCGCGGTGGCGTGGATTTATCATTATCAATCCAGGATTTTGTGCAGCTTTTAAAACGCGCCTTGGCCAGCGGTGACCAACGCTGGCTTTTGCCTACCATGTTTGAAATTACCCCCGGCCTGAAAAACGCCAGTATAGCACTTAATCCTGATCATCTCAAACAGATAGAGGAGTTAGGGTTTATCATCACTGATGCAGATACCATTAATCTGGGGGAGAGAGCCCGGATAATGGGGACAGAATTTATAACCAGCTGGATAGGAGCCTTCGGCTGGCAGGCGGCGGCATTAATTAATGGACAGGAACGATCCTTGTCCAGAGTTTTTCTGGCTCCGACTGCCTTTACCAATCACCTGGTTTCCTTTGAAACGGCTGAAGCGGGGAAATCCCGCTTTCGTCATCAGGCCGCCGATCGTCAGGCATTGCTGCGAATCTTGTCCGACTGGATGAAGGCTTTGAGCCAGGCTGTTGGCCTGACCGCTGGCGTAGCAAGTAGCGAACCTTTGGCTGCATCTGAACCACCGGCGCGCTTCTGCAGTAATTGCGGCGCTGAAATTCGTCCCGGCAAGCGCTTTTGTACCGCCTGCGGTAGTGCTCTGTAAACAGGAGGGGGCATATGAATTGTTGCAATTGTCCGCTGCTAAAATAGCAACCCCAAGTTCATGGGAAAGGAGGATTTGGCTTGAGTCAGGTTATGAATTGCCCCCGCTGTGGGGGAGAGCTGATTGCGGGCGACCGTTTCTGTGGAGAGTGTGGGTATGATACCCAAACCCAGGCGGCCAGCTCGAGTAAAGTAGTGCCAGAAACCAGAGTAGAGGAACCCCTACCTAAAACTTCACCGTCGGTGACGCAGCCTTTGCCTTCCAACCCTCCGGGACGGCAACCGGAAGCCCCATTTGCTCCGGCTTTAGGATATCGGGACCAGGGGGCGGTACCACCGCGACCCGGAGGAGCAGCGCCGATCATAATAGTAGTTGTGGCCATTCTAGTCCTGCTGGCAGGAGGAGGATTGTACTGGTGGCTGAGCCAGCGTGGAGTTAATCAGCCAGGTGCTTCTCCATCAGGAAATCAGCCAGCACCGACCACGCAAACACCCACCGGACAGCCAGGGTCCCAGCCCGCTCCCCAGCGGGATCTGACCCGGGCAGCAACTTACCTGCCCGAATTCGGTTTAAAATGCAGCTTTTTTATGAATTACCCCGACGGCAATTCCGGTCCCATGGAGCGGGTTAGTGCCCAGGTAGTTCCCGTCGAGGCAGTGCGGATAAGCGAAGTGGAAATGATACAGGATAGCGGACAGACTGTGGGTTATGGTTTCCACTATATTGAACGCGTGGATGGCACTTACCTGGTCTATGATATGACCCCTCAGGAGTGTTCGCCGGTCCTCAAGAACAACCTGACCATAGGGCAGAGCTGGAATTATGGGAGTGAATTCGGCCAAATTGTGTGGACCGTAGTTGACATGGGGGTGCGTCTGGATTTGGGCTTTACCACCCTGGATAACTGTTTGCTGGTGGAAGAGGATAATCAGGCCGTCGGCTTTAAGAAAATAATCTATTACGCTCCCGGTATGGGCAGGGTCCTGGAAAGGACTTCGGCAGGAGGGGCAGATTTGCTGAAACTAACTGCTTTCTCTCGGATGGATGCCGGCTCGGCGGTCGAAACCGTTAAGAGGTGGTCTCCTAATTACCAGTCCATAAGGGATGATCGCACCCAGAACTAGAAACATGAATCAATATACTGATCCTGACTTGCTGACTTGGAAGGGAGAGTGCAAATGCCAATAGCTTCAGGACGGATTGAGCTGTGGCGGCGCCTGGCCATATTTATGGGGATTTTAATTGGCGTGGGACTCTTTTTCTATGTTGTGCCTGCCATAATTAAAGTAACGGCAGTGGACTGGCAGCAGGAACAGGCGGACGAGTTAAGGTCCATTAGCGGATACATTAGTGAAACAGATAAGCGCCTTAATGAGCTCCCCTTGCCCGACTATATTGCTGAAAAAACGGCGGGGAAATTAACTGCGGTTGACCCAGACCAGTGGGCGGATTTTTTTCAGCAGGTAGGGATGGCCAGCAATAAAGAATATCAACAATCCATCTATGGCAACCGGGTCAGCGCGATGGACAAAGATGAATTCTGGACACCGCGGGGATTGGTGCCGGTCTTTTTCAAGACTTCCGAGCTGCCTTATGAAGAATGGGGGCTGATCCCCGAAGATGGGGAGCAGGCTTATGTGTACCTGACTACTGGCAGTGATACTTCCTATCTGCATATACAATACGAAGATTATGCAACCTCGGTTAGTGCCATGTCCCAACCCTACCGCCAGCCGCCGGGCTGGCTTTACCACCCCTATCGCCAGGTGGGGATCGGGGTATTGGCGTTGGGACTATTATTGTATATATTCCTGCCCCACCGACGCAAGAGCAATGAAGAAATAGCTTACGGGGGTGGACGGCTGGTTGCCGGGGATATAGCAGCCCTAATGCTCCTGGTGCTCTTCTATGGTCTGCCTTTCCTGATCAACGGGGGAACCGTACAGGCGGTTACGGGCCTGTGGCCTGTCAGTATGGTTATGTGGGTTATGGCTTTACTGGCCGTAATCATGCTCTATTATTCGGCCTGGTATGCCTCTTATCGTATAGAATTGACCCCCGAAGCGCTATACCTGGTGACCTTTAAAGGGGTAAAGGTATGCCGGTTTGATGAAATAGCAGCGGCAGATGCAATATCCTTAAAAAATCCGGGCTGGTTTCGCAAGCTATTTCTGGCCCTGGCGCTGTTGTCTGTAATCGGCGGGCGAACTTCAACCCAACCTGCCGGCAGTGCACTGTTAGCAGCGACTGCTGCCTATGGAGGGTTGGAGATTAGGACCCACAACGGCAAGCCGGTCTACATATGGTTTACGGATCAAATGGGGAGTCCCATTCTGCCCAACTTTGAAAAGGTTTTACAAGCCCTCCAGGCTGCCGATATACCTATTCAGCACGAGGCACGGGAGATAGAAGGGTTTTCCATGTTTATGTAGGAGGGACAGGGAGGGTATTTTGGTCCTTACAGGCGGAAAAGCAAAGGAACGTTCTTTACAAAAAAGCTAAAGAGCGTTCCTTTTTTTTACTATTCACCCGAATGGGTGAATGACAGAGGGGGACCAGAGTTTTTACACTTAAAATGAAGGCGTGGTTTCCCCTGTCTGTGCCGGGTTTAGACCGGGGTTACAGGTTATCACGAAAAGGGGGGGCGGTAGCATGCAATGTAGTCATTGCGGCAAGGAGATTGACGATGGCGGCCGGTTTTGTGGCTATTGTGGGAGTGCTCAGTCAGAAAACCAGCGCTGTACTGCCTGCGGGCAAGAGTTTACCGGCTCCAGGAATTTCTGTCCTCATTGTGGTTCGCCTACCGGCCAGGCGCAAGGAAGGGATAGGGAGGCCGTTTTGCAGATTCCCCCGTCCGGACCAAACACCGTAGCAGTTGCAGGTCCGGGTATTTCCCAGGAGGCACTGGTGGGGGTAGGGTGGCGGTTCGCAGCTACTCTGATTGATGGGATCATCTTCGTGATTCTGGGGTATATTCTGGCCCTGTTTTCGGGGGGAACTACTGATGATGGATTCGCCCTTACTGGTGCGCCGGCTCTGCTATGGTTGCTGATCGGCCTGGCCTACTATGTGGTTATGGAGGCAATGTCTGGGGCGACGGTTGGCAAGCTGGCCTGCGGTCTCAGGGTATTGAAAACGGACGGCAGCCCCTGTGATTGGCAGGCTTCTTTAGTTCGCAACCTGCTCCGTATCGTGGATGCCCTGGTTTTTTATCTGGTGGCCGCCATCCTGGTATGGACTTCTCCGCAACGCCAGCGCCTGGGAGATCGGGTTGGGGAGACTGTGGTGGTCAAACTATCACGCCTGCAGGCTTAATGTCTCTGGTACTATGCGGCATGTGATCGGATGAGGCGGGTTCAAAAGTAACCGATAATCTGGAAACTGGGAGCCTGCTATGCTCCCTATAAAAAAGGAGGTAAAGGATGGGGCTGTTTTCCAAAAAGGCTTCCCGGGCATCGGGGCCAGCACTTTCCCGGGAGGAATTAATCAAAAATCTCCTGGCCCTGGATGAACGAGGGCCGATGGAGATTAAACCCGGCACGGATACGGACATTATCATAAGCAATGAGGTAGTTAACAAGAGCTGGGCTACGGGAAAAAAGAAAGTAAGCTATAATGCACGGATTCTTGCCGATGACAGCGACAACACCGTTTATTTTTGGGAGATGTTAAAAGAATCCTCCAGTGGTTTACAGTTCAGCGTGGGGGTTGAGAAAACCAAAATAAAGGGAAAAGAAGTCTTCAGTTCGCGGCAGGAGAAAGTCTATGGGCCCAATGGACAGAAGGTCATGGACTACCAGTTTGACTACGGCAGCCTGCGGGAAGCCTTTGAGGAAATCATTGAGGGAGCAGGCTGGAAGTTTAAGCTGGTTATCAGCAAGGGGAAGACCATGCGCAAGTAGTTGTTGATCGGGATTACTGCAGGGTTGTACTTCGGTACTTAATAAAGGGGAGCGAGCGGAGGTAATCCTTCATGATGTCTCGTACCTTAAGAAAGGATGGTTGTTAAATGAAAAAACGGCTGCTGGTTTTAATACTGGTACTGGGTTTACTGGGCTTGATGGCAGGTTGCGACAATACTACCACGGGAACCTCCGTAGGGGGAGCGGAGCTGATTTTTGGCACCGAGCGGGATGACAAAACCCTGGAGATTAAGAATCCAGGCACAACCTTCAAAGCCGGCGAGGCTTTCTACTATGTTTTAAAAAACAACGAGGCTTTCGGCAGTGACAAACTAACCATTCGCCTGGAAAACGCTGCTACCGGCGAGAACATGCTGGAACAGAGTTATGATGTAACGGCTGACAACTCGCTTTATTCGAATACGATTGGCTTTAACAACCCCGGCAAATACCGGGTTTTACTTATAATTGACGGCAAGACTCGTGCCCAGCAGGAAGTGATTATTGAATAGATAAGAACGGGGATATTTTTTTGACGCAGATTTACGGTGACTAACGCGGTAAAAAATACCTGATACTACTGGAGTGATTAGTCAGCTTTCTCTGCTTCAAAGTCGATGGTTCAGTCCAAAAATATCTCCGGGAGCTATTATCAGCCTTCTATGTCGGGCTTAAAAGCCGTCTGCCTGATCATGCCTTGAGGTGGTCAGGGGGGCGGTTTTTTGCTGGCCGGGTTCAGGCTTGCGGCAGGCGAGGATTAAGCTGGCAGATCTCATAAATGAATTCGCTGCGGGAATGGACTCCCAGCTTAATAAAAAGGCGTTTTACAAAGGTTTTGACCGTGTTTTCACTGATGGACAATTCCTCGGCAATCTGCCGGTTGGTTCGACCCCTGACAATTAATGAGGAAATCTCCGTTTCCCTCTGGGTCAGCTTCCAATCCTGGCTGCTGTCAGATATGGCGGCAGTAGTTTCAATTATAGCCAGGAAGCTTGGAGCAGGACCAGGCTCCTCGTCCAGCATAACAATACGGTAAAAGTACTTTCCATTCTTTAAGGGAAGGGTCCCTCTATGGGTCCGTCGGACGGGGCATTTTTTCTTCGGGTGTTCCTCGCCCAGGGCATAGCAGGCGTCTTTCAGGTAGCTATAAACGCTTTGTCCGGTGGCCAGGGTTTGCGGCAACAAATCCAGGGCAGAAGGGGTAATTCCCTGAATATGATAGTGGTGGTCCAACAGACATAACGCCAGGCTTTTAGCCGGATCCCTGAAGGTGCGGATTGCCGTACTCCAGTTATCATCCATTTTCGATAGATTGGCAAAAGCAATATTAAGGTGACCGTGCAGCATTTTAAGCAGCAACAGTTCTGCGTCAGTAAAATCTGCAGTGGTTTGCTGGCGATGCAGCGAAATTTCACCGACGATGTTATTGCCGCTAAGTACTTGCACGCAGGCAATATGGTAGATACCCTGCGGGAGCAGAAATTCGGAACGGTGCTCGTTCCTGGCCCAGCTTCCATAACTCATATAATCAGAACTGCGATCAACGGGCGGAATGTTTCCTCGGGAAAAGACTGCTTCCTTATATACGTCCCGGCTTTGGTAATAATCCTGGTAGGCAATAAAGCTTCCAGCGTCCAGGCCCAGCGAATAAGGCTCCATAAACTCCAGACTATCGGAATTTACCAGGAAAAAGGCGGCGTTGTCGAAAGGCACCAGCCGGGCTAAAAAATGCAGAACGGTTGAGCGTAATTGTAGTATACTGGTGCTGGTGTATATCTTTCTAAGCAAGTCATCATAGGTCTGCAATTGTCTTTCTGTTAACACGGGTATTTACCACCCCTTTAGGGAAACTTTACCCGATCATCCTATTACTATAGTAACAGGTTTTTTGTCATAAGTAAGTAGATTTTGTATAATCGACTAAGAATATTCCCGACTGGAATGATTGGGCTGAAATTTGAAGTATATGGGATAGAACCGATACCTGCTATAGAGCGAAAGTCAGGATGGCTCGATCTTTTTTTGATCTGGGCAGGTTCCAGTATTTGCCTGCCTTCCTTTGTACTTGGGGCTATGCTGGTGCCTGCTTTTGCCTGGAAAGATGCCCTGGCCATTAATCTTTTAGGCAACCTGGTGGTGGGATTGCTCATCGCTGCCGGAGGAATGTTTGGCGTACGAGCCGGACAACCCGCCGTAATGATGGGCCGGCATGTGTTTGGAAACGGAGCGGGACAGTTGCTGCCCACCTGGTTGTTACTTATTTCTATGCTGGGATGGTTTGCTGTCATTACTGCATTAACCGGCCAATCTATTAATTATCTGCTCCAACAGCGTACCGGGTTTTCTTCACCAGCACTGGTGATCATCATTGTAGGGGTTATCAACAGCTCGACCGCGGTAGCGGGTTACAAGCGTATCCGCAGCTTGAGCCTGGGGCTGGTTCCCCTGCTGGCTCTGGCCTGCGTAGTTATTATATATCGGCTTTCCCACCTGGGTTCCCTGCCCGTTGCACTGGCCTATACCCCGGTTCCTACCATGAGTTTTGGCCAGGGTCTTAATATAATCATTGGCGGTTCTATTGCCGGCGCCCTGATCGCTTCTGATTATTCCCGCTATTCCCGTAGCGGGGGCGGGAGTGTGGTCGGTACATTGGGTGGGACCTTTCTGGTTTCCTTCCTTCTGGGGATCCTGGGTATGATAAGCCAGGCGGTTACCGGGAGCTGGAATCCACTGCTACTGTTTGAGGGATATGAATGGTTCGTATTGGTATTTACTTTTCTGGCGGCCTGGACTACCAACGACAACCTGCTCTATTCCTGCGGGCTGGCACTGTCCAACCTGGTTCCGACTTCCCGGTGGATAAATACCGTAATCTGCGGTCTGCTAGGAATTGTACTGGCCTTGCTGGGCATTAGTGAGCACATTACTTCCTGGCTCAATCTTCTCAGTACATTCATCCCGGCTCTACTGGGAGTTTTGTTGGCTCATCTGCTCTTGGCGGGCAAAGCTTTTCCGGAAAAGGTAAACTGGAAGGCACTGCTGGCTACTGCTGCGGGTGCATTGGCGGCCTGCCTGGTCCCTGCCTGGTTGATCAGTTCTTTGGTATCCCTGGGCATATCTTTTATGGTATATAGCCTTCTGATTGCTCCCGGGAGACTCCCCAAAAAGCCCTCTTCCGAGATCGACCTGCTACAATAAATAACGGAATCACTCCGGTGTCTCTTTAGAGCCACATAGTTGGTACTTCTGCGGTAGAAGCTGCCGGCAATATGCTGTATTTGTTCTGGCGAAAGCCGGCAGGCGCCCCAATGGCACCGGAAAACCCGGGAAGAGAAAGGAGTTCTGAATTGAAAGCGTCTGCAATGCCTGCCAATGAGCCTGCACCGCGGCCTTACGACCATGTTTTTGTGCTGCTGGCCACCATCATCTGGGCCAGTACCTATGTCAATACTAAGCTGGTTCTGCCCAGCATTCCGCCCAACACACTGGCCTTTAGCAGGTTTTTGTTGGCTAGTCTGGCCTTTGCTGCTTTCTTCGTCGTTACAGGATTTCCCCGGATAGCCAGACAGGATTGGCCCCGCATTCTATTTTGTGGTTTAACCGGAGTTACTCTGTACAATTTTCTGCAGAACCAGGGTATGAAAACAGCCGGGACGACCGACGCGGCAATTCTGGCTTCCATGGCCCCGATATTTATTGCTCTGTTGGCCTGGTTGTTTCTAAAGGAGCAGTTGTCTGCAAAAAAGATTATCGGCATTTTGCTGGCCTTTAGCGGCGCTGTCCTGATAGCCGGCAATGGCTCCTTTGGGGGGGTGGCAGCTTCCCCGGAGCGGGTGATTGGTGACGGCCTGGTCCTTCTTACCGGCCTTTGCTGGGCGGCCTACAGTATTGCCCTCAAGGGATTGCTGAAAAAATATTCTGCAACCACTGTTCTGGCCTATTCAACGTTTGCCGGCACCTTGTTTCTGGCCCCTCTGGCGGCCTGGGAACCTCCGGTAAGCTGGGGGGCATTAAGCTTGGACGTTTGGGCCAACCTGTTTTATCTGGGCCTGTTGGCCTCCGCCCTGGCTTACTGGTTCTGGAATACTGCCCTGGAAAGAGTCCCGGCGGCTTCTGCCGGGGCCTACCTCTACCTCCTCCCGGTCTTCACAGCCCTGATTGCCGCCCTCTGGTTGGGCGAGCTGCCCGGTCCCTACATTGTAGCCGGGGGGGCACTGGCACTGCTGGGTACCTACCTGGCCTCGGGGTAGGAGAGGGGTTAGTTTTCGGTTTAAAAGGGTTATAGCTAGTTGTAGCTCCCTGATGGTTCAAGGTATGGTATTGTAATTCTTCCAGGGTTACTGACCTGCTATTCTGACCTATATTGCCAATCATAGCATATAACAAAATTTAGATAGAATCGTAACGCTATGATTACCCCATGCGGAGCCCCGGCGACGTAATATTTATGCATCCCAAGCCCGGACATTCGCTATAATAAGCGTGAATAAGGAAAGCGTACAAAGGGGGAAAGATAGATGATATCCATTCCCGACCATTTGCAGGAAGGTTTGCGGGTTGTTTTTGTGGGCTTTAACCCCAGTCTGCGCTCGGGGGAGACCGGGCATCACTATGCCAACCCCAACAACCGCTTCTGGACCATCCTGTACCAGGCCGGACTGACTCCCCGCAAATATCGGCCGGAAGAAGACCGGCAGCTCATCGAACTGGGTTATGGGCTCACCAATATTGTAGCCCGGCCTACACGGGCCGCAGCGGAGATCAGTCCAGAGGAGTATGAGCAGGGGCGTCAGGAACTGCTCGAAAAGATCCGGCGTTTCCGTCCCCGAGTGGTGTGTTTCGTAGGCAAGGGGGTCTATGAACAATACAGCGGACGGAAAAACATTTCCTGGGGTGTTCAGGCAGAAGGAAAGGTGCCCGGGGTTAAGGAATTTGTGGCTCCTTCCTCCAGCGGGCTGGTGCGTATGTCTCTGCCGGAGGTAGTAGCCATTTACCGCGAGCTGAGGGCTCTATTGTAGAACCTGAGGATAGATAGGATGGGGGACAGGCGAGCTTGGAACAACAGTTATAAGGGCCAGGAAACCTTTCCGGCAAGCAGGAATACTGTCTGATTGTGTAGAAAAAATAATGAAAACTTAGATGTCTTCGAGCCGGTAATCCTGTTGTTAATGGATTGCTGGCCGATAGGGTCTAGCTGGAAACGGAGAGGCCTCCCGGTGCGGAAAGAAGACTTTGGAGATATTTTCTCATAATAGCGATCTGCTGCCGCGGATCGTTTTTTTGTCGCTGAGAATGGTGGTATTGGCACCGGTATGAGCAGTTATGGCTCTGCCCAAGCCTCATCATTGGTCGCCTTTGCTCAAGGGATTTATGGTGAGCAACATTAATGGCTACGGTACTTAACTTGTAGTCCCTGCAGGGAGTTAACCCGGATCTTAAATGATTAACATAACCGGTTGGTTGGGTATATTATCCCTTCAGTGATAGTCAGCGTTAATCAGCGTCAAATAACCAATTACCAAGGACGGTAGAGTCAGCTAAACATTTTGATGGATAGGAGGAGGACAGGAATGGCGGAACAATACGAACCCATTTGCCTTAACCCGGTGGGGGTGGTGCGGGCCAGCGTGGATGACCCCATGGCCATGCCGGCAGGGGGCCTGGAAAGCGTTATCGAAATATTTCCCCAGTATGCTGAGGCATTAAAGGGGCTGGGTGAAAACTCCCATATCTGGGTACTGCTCTGGTTTCACCGGGCTGACCGTACGGTGCTGAAGGTAGTGCCCTCTATGGTAAATCCGGATCTGCCGGAATATGGAGTGTTCGGGCTGCGGGCTTTTAGCCGCCCCAATCCTGTGGCACTTTCTCTGGTAAAGCTTAATAAGATGGAGGGCAACCGGCTTTATGTAAGTGGTTTGGATGCTATTGACGGTACGCCGGTGGTGGATATAAAGCCTTACTATGAACAGGATATTATTTTTTCTCCCCGTACCCCCTATATCCCTCCCAAGAAGTTGGAAATGCGCAGGGCTATTTTCCTTAAGCAGGCCCGTAATCACCATCAGGAAGAGTGCCCGGGCCTGTTCACGGCGGTGCGTATGGCTTTGATAGCGGATGAGCATCTGGGGCAGATTACCCGGCCGGAAATTACCGTCTGCGTGGAGGGGCCAGCCTGTCTGGCCGATACCCTGCAGGGTTTGAGCCGGGCCCGCCTGGCCAACCCGCCGCGGTTTGTTTACCATCCTTCCAGGGAACTGGTGCAGAGTACCTGGCAGAAGGGAGAGCAGCGTCTCAAGATTGCCTGTACAAGGTTGCTGAGCCGGGAGCAATTCCAGGGAGGGTCCGATGAAGAGTTGTTCCAGATTACTCTTGCCAGGTCAGGCGGAAACTAGGGCTATATGAAGAATGGATTGCGCAACGCAATTTAAGATCATATGCCGGCAAGGTAGAAAGGAAGATTACGGAAATGGCGATTATTTCAGCTCAGCAAGGGCTGCAGGACTTGCTGCAGAAAACCCCCGGTCTGGCTGACCAGGAGGTCAGGGTCAAGGCGCGAGGACTACGAGCCGAGGAGGCCATCGGTAACCCGCAGCGCCGGGACTTCCCGTTACTGCAGGGCAAGGAAACACTGGTCCAGGCCGAAATCGACGGATTCCGGGGACAGGCCTTTACTGCTGACCCCCTGGAGTTTTCGGGAACCCTGAGGGAAGTGGCCAAGATGCAAGTACAGCGCCCCGGCCACCAGGCCATTATTATCGCTACTCTGAACGCCCTGGCGGTGCGGCTGGGGTTGGCAGACCGCAGTGTGCATTGTCTAAACGAGGAGCCGGAGGAATGTGCCCACAGCATCGCCGCCTTTATCCAGGAGACCTACGGGGCGGTCAAGGTGGGGATAATTGGTTACCAACCGGCTATCCTGGAACACTGTGTGCAGCAATTTGGGGCAGAACGGGTTGCGATTACCGATCTGAACCCGGATAACATCGGCTCCTTACGCTATGGGGTAGAGGTCTGGGACGGCAGCCGGCAGACCGGGGAGCTCATCCAATTTGCGGAGGTCATTCTTATTACCGGAACGGTTCTGGTCAATGAGACTTTTGCGGATCTTGAGCCGCTGCTGAAGGACAAACCTTTTTATTTCTACGGAACCACCGCAGCGGGCCTGGCCGTGCTCAATAATTTCCAGCGCCTTTGCTATAAAGGCTGCTAATAGGGCTGTTTACAGCCAGGAGGCGGGCTGTTACAATATAGGTGCACAAGCGAATAGACGAGATGAGAAGAGGCAGTAGACGAGACAGTTGAGCTTGGTTAGTAACTGGGACCAGGTCGGCTTAAGGTTGGCCTGGTCTTATTTGTTTTCAGAGTGAGGTGCAGGGGATTGAGCAAGAAGTTGTTGCTGGGAAACGAGGCGATTGCCTGGGGTGCAATTGCAGCGGGAGTAAATGTGGTTACAGCCTATCCAGGCACTCCTTCCACGGAAATTTTCACCACCCTGGCCAAAGAGGCCTTGAACTATGAGTTTCACGCCGAATGGTGTGTAAATGAGAAGGTGGCACTGGAAGTGGCCTATGGTGCGGCTATCAGTGGAGCCCGCAGCCTGGTTTCCATGAAGCAGGTAGGGCTTAATGTTGCTGCCGACCCGCTCCTTTCCGGAGTCTACCTGGGTGTCAAGGGGGGGATGGTCCTGGTGGTGGCCGATGACCCTGGTCCGCATAGTTCGCAAACTGAACAGGACACCCGCCAGTTTGCCCGTTTTGCCAAAGTCCCTGTGTTGGATCCGTCCAATCCCCGGGAAGCCATGGAAATGACCCGGGAAGCCTTCGCAATTTCAGAACGCTATCATTTGCCGGTCATCGTCCGCCCCACCACCCGGGTTTGCCATGTGGGGCAGGATGTGGAAGTACCGGACATTGAAAGATTGGTACGCCGGGCCCGTTTTGACAAGGGCGGCGATTATGTTATTTTCCCCAGTGTTTCCACCCGCAAGCATGGCGAGCTGCTTGCGACTCTGCAAAAGGTGGAGGAGGAGTTTAGCGCTTCGCCGTTTAATACAAGCCAGGGGCCCCGGGGGGAGACCGGGATTATTGCTTCCGGGGTGAGCTATCACTATGTGGAGGAAGCCCTGGCGGTCTTAAAGATTGACTTGCCGCGCTTGAAGATAAGCACTCCTTATCCTTTCCCCGGCCAGCTGACCGCCGAGTTTCTGGCGGGAAAAAGTCGGGTACTGGTCGTGGAAGAACAAGACCCGGTAGTGGAAGATGAGATTTTGCGTCTGGCTGGCAGGCTGGGCCAATCGCTGCAGGTTTCCGGCCAAGGTGATGGCCGGGTCAAGGGAGTCGGGGAACTAAACGTGGATTTGGTGCTCCGTTCCATCAGTGACTGGTTGGACTTGCCCCTGCCGTCAGCTGTGAAAATGGAAACTCCGGAACTACCCTTGCGGCGACCCATTCTCTGTGCCGGTTGCCCGCACCGGGCCTCATTCTATGCCATCCGCCGGGCGGCCGGCAAGAAGTCTGATGTCGTTTTCACTGGAGATATAGGCTGTTATACCCTGGGAGTCATGCCCCCTTTGGAGGCGGTGGATACCTGTTTGTGCATGGGCGGGGCCATTACTCAGGCCCAGGGGATTGGCCGTGCTGAACCGGGACGCCAGACTATCGCTGTACTCGGGGATTCCACTTTCTTTCACAGCGGTCTGCCCGGGGTTATAAACGCGGTTTACAACCAGTATCCCCTTACCCTGGTTATTCTCGATAACAGCACCACGGCCATGACCGGTTTTCAGCCCCACCCTGGTACGGGTGTGACGGCTACGGGGCAGGAAGTGAACCCGGTTGACATGGTCAAGTTATTGGAAGGTTGTGGAGTTGCCCATATTCGGGTAGTTGATCCAGTGAAGCTGCAGGATTCTATTGCTGCCGTCAAGGAAGCGCTTGATTTTCCGGGACCGGCGGTGGTCATTATGCGTTCCCCCTGTGTAAACCTGCCAGCCACCAGGAAACCCTCGGTAGAGATTCAAGGGGAAAAATGTCGTGACTGCGGTCTCTGTGTTACCGAGATCGGCTGTCCTGCTCTGGTTATGAATACGGAAAAACACCCCCGGGTTCTGGAGGGGTGTGTGGGCTGTGAACTGTGCAGTGCGGTTTGCCCCTTCGATGCCATTGGGAAGGGGGAGATATAGTGGATATTATCATTTGCGGGGTTGGTGGACAGGGTACGGTACTCGCCTCCCGGGTATTGGGTGATGCAGCTATTCGCAAAGGTTACCAGGTGCGTACTTCTGAAATTATTGGCATGGCCCAGCGGGAAGGATCGGTGCTCTCCGAGGTGCGCATGGCCCCTGAATTGCAGGGACCACTGGTGCCCGATGCAGGAGCCGATTTCTTGCTCGGTTTCGAACTGGCGGAAGCCACCCGCTATGCCCATAAAATTAAACCGGGCAGCCAGGTTTTAATCAACCAGCAAACTATTATTCCCCCGGCAGTCTTCCTGGGGGCTTCCGTCTATCCAGCGGAGGAAATGCTGGCCTTTTGGAAATCCCTGGTTTCCGGCGTGGTGTTTATTGATGCGGTCCACCTGGCCCAACAGGCGGGGGAGCGGCGAACCGTAAGTGCCGTTATGCTGGGAGCCTTCACGGCTATGAACCAGGAACTGGAACCGGACCTGGTCCGGGAGGAACTTCTTACCCGTTTTTCCGGGGAGAAAAAGGACTATAATGCTCGGGCTTTTGACCTGGGTAGAGAATATGTGGAGGGATTATCGAGATGAGAGAAGCTGTGGAGCTGGCCAGCCCGGGATTGAACCCGGCGGCCACGGAGACGAGACAGTCGATAGCCTTGCGTAACCTGATGGACCGCCTGCGGGAGAATTCCCGCTTTTACCAGGCCAAGCTGCAGGAGGCGGGTATTGCTTTTGACGATATTCGGTCGGTGCGGGACATCAAAAACCTTCCCTTTACCCACAAAGAGGAATTGAGGCAGGCCGAGCCGCTGGCTTTGTGTGCCGTACCCGAGGAAGAGGTAATTCGTATTCATTCCACCTCAGGAACCACGGGCAAGCCGGTGGTAATTCCCTATACTCGAAAAGATGTGGAAGACTGGTCCTTTATGATGAAGGAGTGCTTGAGTATTGCCGGATTAACCCCCCGCGACCGGGTGCAGGTGACTCCCGGTTACGGCCTGTGGACGGCTGGCATTGGGTTCCAAAATGGCTGTGAAAGGCTGGGGGCCATGGTCATTCCCATGGGTCCAGGGAATACGGAGCGGCAGTTGGCCATGATGGTCGACCTGCAGGCTACCGCCCTGATTGGTACTGCCTCCTATGCACTGCTCCTGGCTGAGGAGATTCAAAAACGGGGCATAAAGGAACAGATCCGCCTGCGCACAGCCGTGCTGGGTTCGGAACGCTGGGGGGAAAAGATGCGCGGCCGCCTGGAGGAAATTCTGGGAGTGGAAAGCTACGATATATATGGCCTGACCGAGATTTATGGGCCGGGAATCGGCATTGATTGTTCCTGCCACGAAGGCATTCACTATTTCCCCGATTACCTGTATTTCGAGATCATTGACCCGGAAACCGGGGAGGTTCTGCCTCCGGGTCAACTGGGGGAACTGGTCATTACCACCTTGACCAAGGAGGGGGCACCCCTGCTTCGCTACCGTACCCGCGACCTGACTTATATGATAGAGGAACCCTGTCCCTGTGGTTGTACCTATCCACTTATCGGCCGCATTCTGGGCCGCAGTGACGACACCGTGAAAGTGAAAGGAATTAATGTTTATCCCGGTCAGGTGGAAGATGTCATTCGTATGACACCGGGACTATCCAGCGAGTATCAGATGATCATTGAACGGGAGGCAGGCAAGGATCGTTTGTTGATCAGAGTGGAAGAAGACCCTGTTGCACCGCTTCCTGGTGCAGCCCGGGAATTCAAGGCCAATGTAAAGGCGGTTATAAACCTGATTACCGAGGTGGAGGTAGTTCCCTATCAGACATTGCCGCGTAGTGAAAAAAAGAGTAGACGGGTTTTTGATCTGCGCAATGTAGATTAATAGTAAAGGGCGATGAATTCACCGGAGGAGGGGGATAAAAGATCCCGCCCGGGAGGGTTGGTCGCCTTTTTTATACCTAAATTAATAGTACTTCTTCATTTTAAACGCTTAAGCATTGCCAATTCTTCATCATGGACAGTAAGGCGCTTGTCCAGGCGAAGGATATCATCCCATGCACCCTTAAGGTCGCGCTTGATTTCCCGCACATCAGACTGCAGTCCTTTAATATCGACCTGCATGGTATTTATTTTGGACTCCACGCTGCCGAGTCTGGACTCCACGCCGCCGAGTCTGGACTCCACGCCGCCGAGTCTGGAA
>CAZLYH010000001.1:74932-78333 GCA_964563775.1 uncultured Syntrophomonadaceae bacterium
GCCGAGTCTGGACTCCACGCCGCCGAGTCTGGACTCCACGCCGCCGAGTCTGGAATCCATACTATCGACTTTAGACTCCACGCCGCCGAGTCTGGAATCCATGCTGCCGATTTGGGACTGCATCGTGTCCATTGTCAATTGCATGGTTTCAAGAATCTTAAGGATTTTCTCTTCGTTATTCAAGGGGAACTCCTTTCGGTTAGGCGTTGATGAAGAAGGTATTCGCCATCTGTTATTTAATTCCTGCCTGGCACGGCTGACCATAACCAGATTCGCAAAAATTGCCTTGCTGATTGCTTCCGGTAATGGTAAATTCAAACTATACGAGAACGCCAATTGCGGTTAATCAGAGAGGGGACGGAATTTATGAAACGGTGCGGATGGGGATGCTGGCTATTGGTTTTGATCATGGTTGCGGTGAGCAGTCTGGGAACAGGGACCGCGTGGGCTAATCCGGTTCCCGAGTACAACCCGCAAGTGCTGATCCAGGCCCCGGAAAATGGCGAAATCCTGGTAGCGGGGCAAAAATGTGAAATTAAGTGGAGTTATCCCTTTTCCGCTCGGGCTATTCGCCTCTACTTTTCTGTCGATGGTGGCAACACCTGGACCAGGATTAACTGGACAGATATTCTGCCCCCCGCCAGCTCATTGGTGTGGACGGTACCCGATCAGGAAACTGTCCAGGCCAGGGTAAAACTGGAGGTGTCCACTTTAAAAAATGATGGCAGCTGGCCACCTCATTATGCCGAGCACTGGTATTACACCCAGACCGGAGATTTTACCATTACCCGCCAGCTTCCGGCCAGCCCGCTGCCGACCAAACCGGCGGCGCCCTCGGATCTGAAAGCGGCGGCCCTCTCCCCCTCCCAGGTAGATCTAACCTGGCAGGATAATGCTACCAACGAGGCCGGTTTCAAGCTGGAGCGCAAGGGCCAGGGTGACTACAGCTTTAAAGTTATCGCCGATCTGGGGGCGGATGTAAAACAGTACCGGGATAGTAATCTTCAGGCATCCACAGCCTATTACTACCGGTTGAAGGCCTATAACGCCTTTGGCGATTCAGCCTGCACCAGTGAGGTTGCTGCTACCACCAATGCCATCATTATTTCCGAGGTGCCGCTTCCTCCCAACGCCCCAGCAGAGCTCAGTGCAGTAACGGCTTCCAGTTCCCAGATTAATCTTTACTGGCGGGACAATGCCAATAATGAGCTGGGTTTTATCCTGGAACGGATGGAGGAAACTTCCCGGACCTACACCGAGGTGTGCACGCTGGGGCCGGATGTCATTAGTTTTGTTGACCATGGGCTAAAACCGGGTACCGGTTATTTTTATCGTCTGAAAGCCTTTAACAAGTTTGGGCAATCGGCCTACTCCAACCTGGCTCAGGCAACCACCAACAGTGTGGTCCAGAGGCCGGTGCTGGGTGCACCGACCGGTCCGGAAAAACTGGCCGCCACTGCTCTGTCCGCCGATCAGGTGAAGCTCACCTGGCAGGACAAGGCTGACAACGAAAGCGGTTACAAGGTGGAGCGCCAGGAAGGGCAAACATTCATGGAAATAGCCACGGTACCGGCTGACAGTACGGTCTATGTTGATCAGGGATTGCAACCGGACTGCACCTATGTCTACCGGATAAGGGCCTTTAATCCACCTGGTTATTCCCCTTATTCCAATTCGGTGACCATCCAGACCAAGCCCCTGGAGTATACTCCGCTGCCCAGCCCCGGCCTGCGCCTGGTGCGGTTCTTTATTGGCAGCAGCGATTATTATATTGACGACCGTATTGAAACCATGGATGCTGTTCCGGTGGTTGCCGAAAGTCGGGCTCTGCTGCCGGTCCGCTATGTGGCTATGGCCCTGGATGCACAGGTAAACTGGGATCCTAACGAGAACAAGGTTACCATAAGTTCCCCTGGAAGAGTGGTGGAAATGTGGATAGGTGACAACCAGGCGCTGGTCAATGGCCAGGAGGTGGCGATTGATCCCAACAATAGCGCGGTAGTTCCTCTGCTGATGGAACCGGGACGCACCATGCTTCCACTGCGGTTTATTGCCGAGAACCTGGGGTGCCAGGTGGCCTGGGATCCCGAAAAACAAGAAATTCGTATTAGTCAGGGTGCCAACTGAACCAACCGCCTGTAATAATAAAAATATTGGTTTGTTCGCCAGACCGCCGGTAATCCGGCGGTTTTTTGCTGTCCTTTCACCAAGCGTTACCCGGCATTTTTTTAACAATTTTATGTCTACCTCCATATAATACAGCAGCAGTTCCGCACTAGCGGTTCTGCAGTATTAAAGAGGAGGGGAAGCAGTGAGGAAACGATTACTGGCCATCCTTTTAGCAGCTGTCCTGGCCTTAAGCAGTATGGTTTTCACCGGCTGCGGCAAAGAGGATGGAAGCAAAGCGCAACGAGAATTGACGCGGGTACAGTTGTGTGAGGTGGTTCACTCCATTTTTTATGCTCCGCAATATGTGGCTATCAGCCAGGGGTTCTTTGAGGAAGAAGGTCTGGAAATTGAGCTGACTACCGCCCAGGGTTCTGACAAAGTCTTGACGGCCCTGCTGTCAAATACTGCCGATGTGGGCTTGGCTGGATCAGAGGCGGGGATCTACGTTTATAACCAGGGGCAGGAGGATTATGCGGTAAGCTTTGCCCAGCTTACCCGTCGGGATGGATCTTTCCTGGTGGGGCGCAACCCTGAACCTGAATTCAAATGGGAAAACCTCAAGGGCAAGACCATCATTGGCGGGCGACCCGGAGGGATGCCGGAAATGGTCCTGGAGTACGTTCTTAAAAAGCACGGCCTGACCCCCGGTAAAGATGTGGAAATAATAACCAACCTGGCCTTCACCGCTACCGCCGGTGCGTTTAAAGGCGGAACCGGGGATTATGTGGCCCTGTTCGAGCCTACCGCCAGCCTGCTGGAGCGGGAAGGGGCCGGCTACGTAGTGTCCTCTCTGGGAAGAAGCAGCGGGGAGGTTCCCTATACCGTTTTCATGGTTCGCAAGAGTATGGTTAAAGAAAACCCCGAACTGGTGCAGAAGTTTACCAATGCCGTTTATCGCGGGCAACGCTGGGTCAACAGTCATTCTGCCTCGGAAGTGGCCCGGGTTATTCAGCCCTTCTTCCCGGACGCAGACCTGGATCTGATTACCCGGGTCGTGGCCCGCTACCAGGAACAGGATACCTGGCCGATTACTCCGCTGGTTGATGAAGATTCTTTTTTGAATATGCAAGATATTATCCGCACTGCCGGTGAGCTGGATAAAACGGTAGAGCCATCCGCACTTATCATCCGCGATTTCGCCCGTAAAGCCGTAGATTCAAGTAAATAACCGATGGAAAGCATATGGCATAATCCCGAAAGCGATGTTCTTCGGCTCTCAGCCTTTAAGTGCC
>CAZLYH010000002.1:0-26004 GCA_964563775.1 uncultured Syntrophomonadaceae bacterium
GAGGTTGTTATGCGTTCGAATTTTGGCACGTAAAAAATGACAAGAGGACAGTTCTTTTTGGGTGTGTCCCCATATTAGGTAAGATATAGCAATGAAGGGAGTTGGATGAGAAATCGAATAACCTGGGTTTTGGCGGTATCAGAAAATAAAAAAAGGAGGCTTTGACCTCCTGTTATTTCCTATGGTGCGGTAGAAGGGACTTGAACCCCCACCTGCGTGAACAGACTAGAACCTGAATCTAGCGCGTCTGCCAATTCCGCCACTACCGCACAAATTGCAAGTGCCTCTCAGCAAGAGTTATTATAGTGCACCGGGCCGGTCATTGTCAAGGTATTACAGCTCAAAAATATTATACTTCTGTGATATTGTCCCCTTGCAATACTACTGGGAACATGTCTCCCTGAAAAGGCCATATCCAACTTTGGCAAAAACGGAATTGGTGAGACTGTATTTAATCCTCTAGGTTTAATCAGAATTATCTAGCCGCATTTCTCCCCTGCCATCTTTCTCCGACATCCTGAGTCCTGAGATTATAGCCGGGATTCGAAACCTGATTAGAAATAAATGAAGCCTTTGCAGATTCTGTTGTAGAATAAGAGCAGGGCTTGTCAAAAAATCAGGGGGGGGAAGGGTATGAGCCGGGAGCGGATAACGGTAATTTTGGTTTTTGTGGTTGCCCTGGCAGTAGGGTTAATGCTGGCCGGGCAGGATGTAGAGATTAAGGACCCCGCGCAGAACATGGTTTTTGCTGCCGATGATTTTACCATTACCACCGATCGTGGTTCTCTGGTAGTAGGAAAGAGCACCCTGGCGGAAGCGGAAAAGGTCTTTCCTGACGGACATATGCTGGGGATGAGTGCGGTTTACCGGGTGGACGGGCAGGGTTGCCTCTTGACCTTTAACCGGGAAGAGCGGCTTATCCGTGCACATCTGGAATCCTCCCGCCTGGCTACCGCCCGGGGAATCCGGGTGGGTGATCCCCTGTCGCGCGCAACGGAAGTCTACGGGGATTCCTATACCGCTGCATCTGCGTCCGGGAAACGCTCCGAGGCGGTCTATGTGAGCACTGATCAGAAGGCCCTTTGCTTTCAGGCGCAGGGAGATATTATCACCCGCATCGTGATGGAGACCCCGGAATAGCAACACCCCTGTATTGACCAGCCAGAGAGCCAATGCTAAGATAGGAATGATGTTAATCGAAGAAAACCTGCTCTTATCAAGAGCGGCCGAGGGACTGGCCCGATGACGCCCGGCAACCCGCCCAAACAGGGTAAGGTGCCAATTCCTGCAGATGATAATCTGGCAGATAAGAGGCAGAACCAGCGTCTACCTCTTTGTGACTCACAGGGAGGTTTTCTTTTTCAGGAGGCAGACACTATTGATCGAGATTAATCACCTTAGCAAGATTTACACCGGTTCCGAACAGGATGTACTGGCCTTAAGTGATGTCAGTTTAAAGGTAAACCCGGGAGAAATATTTGGCATCATCGGCCTCAGTGGGGCCGGCAAGAGTACGCTCATTCGCTGCATTAATATGCTGGAAAAGCCCACCAGCGGCACCATTAAGGTGGATGGGCAGGATGTTACCCATCTTAACCAGCAGGAATTGAGATTGCTGCGCCAGAAAATCGGTATGATTTTTCAGCAGTTCAATCTGCTCTCATCAAGGAATGTCTTTGATAATGTTATGTTTCCCCTGGAAATAGCCCAGGTTCCTCACCCCGAAGCTCGTAAAAGGGTGAGCGAACTACTGGAACTGGTAGGGCTCTCCGATAAAGCCAGGGTCTTTCCGGAGCAGTTGAGCGGCGGTCAGAAACAACGGGTAGGCATAGCCCGCGCCCTGGCTAATCATCCCAAACTCCTGCTTTCGGATGAAGCTACCTCGGCTCTGGATCCGCAGACCACGGCTTCCATTCTCAAACTGTTAAAAGATATTAACCGCCAGTTAGGGCTTACCATAATGCTGATTACCCATGATATGAATGTGATTAAAGAGGCCTGTGACCGGGTGGCCGTCATAGCCAACAGCACCATTGTGGAGGTCGGCGACGTAATGAGTATCTTTGCCAGTCCTGGTACTCCTACTTCACGCAGCTTTGTGAGCAACGTGATGAACCGGGAAATACCAGAAGGAATTCTGGCTGGGCAAAGGGATGAGAAAGAGGGATGCATCAGCCGTCTGGTGCGACTCTCCTTTATTGGCTCTTCGGCAGGTGAACCACTTATCTCCTCTGTCATTAAGAAATTCAATGTGGACATGAATATTCTTTACGGCAATGTGGACCGGGTGAAGGATACTCCTTTTGGTAATCTCACCGTGGAAATAATGGGCGCGGCTGATGAGGTAGCCCGTGCCACCGACTATCTCCGTGAAAGAGGCCTGGAAATCGAGGTATTGCATCATGCTTGAAGCTATCGCTGGTTTTGATATGAACGCTTTTCTCCTGGCCAACCTGGGCGAAAATGCCTGGGTACCCCCGGCTCTGCTGCTGGCTACCTGGGAGAGCATCTATATGGTGTTTATATCCACCGTGGTCAGTTACCTGGTCGGACTGCCTTTGGGGGTTATCCTGGTTACTACTGATAAAGGGCACATCCTGGAGAATCCGCGTTTGAATCAGACGCTGGGATCTATAGTCAACGCCGTTCGCTCCGTTCCCTTTATTATTCTATTAATATTGGCCATACCTTTAACCCGTGTCATCGTTGGGACTTCCATCGGTACAGTGGCTTCCATCGTACCGCTTTCCCTGGCGGCCATCCCCTTTGTAGCCCGCCTGGTGGAGACTTCTTTAAAGGAAATAGACTGGGGCCTGGTCGAAGCGGCCCTGTCCATGGGAGCCAGCAGCTGGCAGATCGTCAGCCGGGTACTGGTTCCTGAAGCGACCCCTTCCATTATTCTGGGCATTTCAATAACCGCTATCAACCTGGTCGGCTACTCGGCCATGGCAGGCGTGGTGGGGGGAGGTGGACTGGGAACCCTGGCGTACTACCATGGCTTCATGCGCTACCATACCGGGGTGATGTGGATTACCGTGGTGATATTGGTTATTTTGGTACAGCTTATACAGATGCTGGGCAACAGGATTGCCGGCCAAGTAGCGGCAAAAAGGAGGTAATAAGATGAAGAAAAAATTATCACTGGTGCTGGTTGTACTTATGATGTTTTCTTTGGTTCTGGCTGCCGGATGTGGAAAAGAGACGCCCAAGGATAATGCCAAGGCGCCCGATCAAACTGAAAAACTGGTGGTAGGGGTGATCGGTGAGCCTCACACCAAACTGCTTAAAATGGTGCAACCCAAATTAAAAGAAATGGGTGTGGACCTGGTCCTCAAGGATTTCACGGACTACCCCCAGCTTAACCCGGCCCTCAAAGACGGGCAGATCGATGCGAACTTCTTCCAGCACATTCCCTATCTGGAGGATTACAATAAGGAAACCAACTCCAACCTGGCCTGGACGGTGAAAATCCATCGCGAGCCTATGCGTGTATACTCCAACAAGCTGAAAAGCCTGGATGAGTTAAAAGACAAAGCTGTTATCGGCATTCCCAACGATCCCACCAACAGCGGGCGCGCTCTGGCCGTTCTGCAAAGTGCCGGCCTGATTAAGCTGAAAGAAGGGGCCGGGGTTACCGCTACCGAACGGGACATCCTGGAAAACCCCAAAAAGCTCGTAATCAAGATGGCCGATGCCGCTGCTCTGCCCCGTTTGATGGAAGATGCTGATGCCTGCTGCATCAATACCAATCACGCATTGGATGCAGGTCTGGACCCCATGAAGGCTCTTTTCGTAGAACCGGGCGACTCGCCATTCGCCAATGTGCTGGTGGTAAGACCTGAGGACAAGAATGACCCCCGGATTGCCAAACTGGGCAAAGCGTTGCAGTCTGAAGAGGTTGGCAACTATTTGCTTGAAAACTACCCCGCCTGCGTGCTGGCATTCTAAAGCAAACTCCGCCCAAGAGGCCCTTTACAGGGCCTCTTTTTTCACTCTGCCAATTGGGTATGGGACACCTATCCCACCACTCTTCCCGGCTCACATGCTCGCATTCCTAATCGTGTGGTTATGCTGTTGATTTGCTGTGACCCTTCTAGAGATAGAAAAGCAGCAAATAGACGGTAGAAATGACAATGGATATCAACATGAGGGGAAAGGCAACCTTCATGTAGCTCAGGAAGGATATGGGGTGCCCTTCCCTTTCCGCCATTCCGGAAACGATCACATTGGCGGAGGCACCGATGATGGTCCCATTGCCACCCAGGCAAGCTCCCAGAGACAGTGCCCACCACAAGGGCATAACCGCCATATGACTCAAGGCTCCTATTTCCTTAATCAAAGGGATGAAAGTGGCAACGAAGGGGATGTTATCGACAAAGGCTGAGGCCACGGCGGAAAACCAGAGGATAGCCAGGGTGGTTGCGGTCTGACTGCCGTGAGTTAATGCCACTGTTGCCCGAGCCAGGTCCTCGATTATCCCCACTTTTACCAAACCGCCTACCAAAACAAATAGCCCAATAAAGAAGAAGAGGGTTTCCCACTCCACCGAAAGCAATATTTCCGCCGGGTGTTCCCGGCTGATGAATAACAGAAGAGAAGCACCGAAAAGGGCAATGGTGGCGGATTCCAGGTGCAGATTCTGATGCAGTATGAAGCCTAGGATTACTATGCCGATGACCAGCAGGGATTTCTTCAGTAGTCCCCAATCCTTGATAGCCTCACGAGGAACCAGCTTACGGATACGTGCCTTCTTCTCTTCGCTGGCCACCAGATCTCGCCGGTAGATAAGGCGTAGCAGGAATATGGTAACCATAAAAACCACTGCCACCACCGGGGCCAGGTTGACCACAAAATCGAGGAAGCCCAATTGGGCAGCACTGCCGATCATAATGTTGGGTGGATCGCCGATAAGGGTAGCTGTTCCTCCAATGTTGGAAGCCATTATTTCTGCAATAAAGAAGGGCACCGGATTCACATCCAGAGTACGACAAATGGAAAGGGTTACGGGGACAATCAGCAGTACGGTAGTAACATTGTCCAGCAGGGCCGAAGTCACCGCTGTTACCGCTGCCAGGGCCAGCAGCAGCCGCATCGGTTCTCCTTTGGTACCCCGGGCAGCTTTTATGGCCAGGTATTCGAATATTCCACTCTTGCGAGCAATTCCGACGATAATCATCATGCCCGCCAACAAGCCGATGGTGTTAAAATCGATGAAATCAATAGCTTCTGCCTGACTGACAATACCCAGCAACAGGAGCACGCTCGCCCCTAACAGAGAGATAATGGTGCGGTGTACTTTTTCCGAAATGATTACTGCATAGACCAGGATGAATAGTCCGCCGGAAGCCCAAACCTGCCAGCTCATTATTTTCAACCCCCGTAGTTTTCCAAATCTGTTTCCAAGACAGCCTGCCAAAAAACTCAGTTTATTATACACCCGGGAATGAAAATCACAAGTATTTATTATTCCTAATTGCCTGGGGAGAAATCCCTCTTATCATCCCCATTTGTTTAAGCCTGGCACTCAAAACTAAGTGCCGGATCAGCGTCAAAAAACCACCCGAGCCCAACCAACAGCCTTTGCAGAAAAGGCGGGCCAGCCAATAAAAAAAGGGGGCCTTTCCCGGCCCCCGGTTAACGGTTTGTCTGGTTTGTCTATATCTGCCGCAGCAGGTTGACCATCTCCAGAGCAGTCATGGCTGCATCCACGCCTTTGTTGCCCGCTTTGGTTCCGGCACGTTCGATGGCCTGTTCGATAGTATCCGCGGTTATAACTCCGTACACCACGGGCACCCCGCTCTGCAGCCCCACCTGGGCGATACCCTTGGTTACTTCTGCGGATACATATTCAAAATGAGGTGTGGCCCCGCGGATTACCGCCCCCAGGCAGATTACCGCATCATATCCCCGGCCAGCCATCTTCTGTGCCACCAGGGGCATCTCAAATGCTCCCGGGACCCAGGCCACGTCAATATTTTCCGGGTCCACCTGGTGCCGGGTCAGGGCATCCATGCATCCCGACAGCAGCTTGCTGGTAATAAACTCGTTAAAACGGGAGACCACGATGCCGATTCGTTGTTCCTCGCCGGTTAAATTACCCTGGTATACGGTGCTCAATCCTTACTCCTCCTTTTAGAGATTGGCCAGCAGGTGGCCCATCTTTTCCTTTTTTGTTTTCAGGTACCTGCGGTTTTCGCTCCCGCAGGTTATTTCAATAGGAACCCGCTCCACGATTTCCAGGCCATAGCCTTCCAGACCACGAAGCTTTTTGGGGTTGTTGGTCATAAGCCGCATTTTCCCCACTCCCAGATCGGCCAGTATTTGGGCACCAATACCGTAGTCGCGCAGATCCACCGGAAAGCCCAGTTCCAGGTTGGCTTCCACCGTATCCCTGCCATGATCCTGCAGCTTATAGGCACGGATTTTATTCACCAGGCCGATGCCGCGGCCTTCCTGGCGCATATAGAGCAGGACTCCCTTGCCTTCTTCCTCGATCATCTCCATTGCAGCAGCCAACTGGTCTCCACAATCGCAACGCGAAGAGCCAAAGACATCCCCGGTAAGACATTCGGAATGTACCCTGACCAGAATGGGTTCATTGGCGTCCCATTCCCCCTTGACCAGGGCCAGGTGGCCTTTGCCATCCAAAATCGATTCGTAGGCCACGGCGGTAAAATCACCATAGCTGGTGGGAAGGCGGGCATCGTCTACCCTTCTTACCAGCTTTTCATTGCGCCGGCGGTACTCAATGAGATCAGCAACGGTGGCAATCTTCATATCATGTTTATCCGCGAATTCTATTAACTGCGGCAGACGGGCCATGGTTCCATCGTCATTCATAATCTCACAGATAACCGCCGCCGGGTATAAGCCTGCCAATCTGGCCAGGTCGATGGAACCTTCGGTGTGCCCGGTACGCCTTAAAACCCCGCCGGTTTTGTAACGAAGCGGAAAAATGTGGCCCGGTTTGCGAAAATCATCAGGTTCACTTTTGGGGTTAATCAGGGCCGCCACCGTAGCCGCTCGCTCAAAAGCTGAAATGCCGGTGGTGGTTCCTTTGTAATCAACGGATACCGTAAAAGCGGTCTCATGGTTGTCGGTGTTTTTAACCACCATAGGCTCTATCTCCAGCTCATCGAGGCGCTCTCCCAGCATGGGAACACAGACCAAGCCCCGGGCATTGGTGACCATAAAATTGATCAC
Organism: uncultured Syntrophomonadaceae bacterium; assembly: GCA_964563775.1. Classification (GTDB taxonomy): domain Bacteria; phylum Bacillota; class Syntrophomonadia; order Syntrophomonadales; family Syntrophomonadaceae; genus CAZLYH01. Next base: position 7,204 of record CAZLYH010000002.1, read on the forward strand.
TTCGGGGGTCGCTTTTTCTGCGGCGATGATGATATCCCCCTCGTTTTCACGGTCCTCGTCATCAACCAGAATAATCATTTTGCCTGCGCGTACGTCTTGAATTGCTTCTTCGATGGTACAAAGCATATCTTACAACCTCCCCTGTTATATAAAGCCGTTTTCAGCCAGAAAACCCATGTTGATATTACCTTCCTCTCGGCCTGCCTGGAGATACTTTTCAATGTAGCGACCGATAATATCCGTCTCCAGGTTTACCGAATCCCCGACTTTTTTAAACCCCATGGTGGTATTGCGGTAGGTGTGCGGAATAAGGGAAACACTGAAAACATCCCGATCGACTCCGGTGATAGTCAGGCTGATTCCATCCACGGTTATGGAGCCTTTGTGGACGCAGTAGCGCAGAACCTCCCGGGGAGCAGCGATGGTAACCAGGGTAGCGATATCCAAAACGCTTTGTTGACGAATGGTACCTATTCCATCCACATGGCCCTGCACCAGATGCCCTCCCAGGCGGTCTCCCACCTGCAGAGCCCGTTCCAGGTTTACCCGCTGACCGGGATGCAATTGACGCAAGGTAGTCTTTTCCATGGTTTCCGGCATAACGTCCGCCACAAAAGAACTCCCATCAAAACTGACCACGGTCAGACACACTCCATCGACAGCAATACTATCCCCGACATGCAGTCCCTCCAGTACTACCTCAGCTTGAATGTTTAACTGGGAGGAACGCGCTCCCTTTTGCACATTCTTTAAAACACCCAATTCTTCAACGATACCTGTAAATATCGGAGCCACCTTCTTTCCAGCCTTCTGCTTTCATCCTTTGCCAGGCTTGCGGGAAGTACGCCGTGAGCAGTAGATCCTCCCCGACTTGACTTACTTCCATTTTCTTTAGGCGCCAGGCCTGTTCCATCAAACGGCGGCCTTCCCCGGCTACCGGGGTAAGTGCCTGACGGCCACCTATGATTTTAGGGGCTATAAAAACATGAACCTTGTCAATAAGACCTGCTTCAATAAAAGCCGCGTTTATTGAAGCTCCGCCTTCCACCAGCAGGCTGCATATCCCCATCTGGCCGAGCCGGGTTAGAATGTCGGCAATGGACAGCTTTTCCGGGCCACCTTGAACCTCCAGCACTTCCACCCCCGCCTCCAGCAAGCGTTGGGCTCGTTCCCGCTCAGCTTCCCGGGAACAAAAGACCAGGGTCCTCTGCTGACGGCAGGTCCTGATTATCTGGCTGTCCAGTGGTAATTCCAAACCTCCATCGACAATTACCCGCACCGGATTGCGGCGGTCTTCTTTTTCCAGCCGGGTATTTAAAAGCGGGTCATCAGCAAGCACGGTACCAATCCCCACCAGAATACCGTCATGGATATCACGAAGCTGATGAACAAACCGTCGTGACTTTTCCCCGCTCACCCAGCGCGAATCACCCTGGGCAGTGGCAATCTTTCCATCAAGGGTCATAGCCCATTTCAAAGTAACGAAGGGAACCCCGCTGCTGATATATTTTAAAAAAAACTCATTCTGGCGACGGGCCTCCTCTTCCATAACTCCCACGTGAACCTCAATACCCGCCTGCCTGAGAATCTTAAGCCCCTGACCGGAAACTTTGGGGTTGGGGTCTACGGTTGCCACCACTGCCCTAGTGATACCGGCCTGTACCAGCGCCTGAGCACAGGGTGGAGTTCTCCCCTGGTGACTGCAGGGTTCCAGGGTTACATAAATGGTAGAGCCACAGGCCGCAGCCCCGGCCGCCTCGAGGGCGTTTACCTCCGCATGAGGCAGGCCGGCACACTGATGATATCCTTCGCCAACGATGGCGTCGTCTTTAACAATAACTGCACCCACAACCGGGTTGGGGCTGGTTCGTCCCAGCGCCTGACCGGCCAGGTCCAGGGCACGCTGCATATAGTGACGGTCAGTTTTATCGCTCATAGTCATCTCCCCAAAAACACAAAAAACCCGGCAACTCCGGGTAAAAGGGACAACAAAACAAGCACACAGGCGCTATCGGCCAGCATGAACTTGCCTTCTTCTCCCATCCAGACTTTTACTGTCGGCCCCGGAGTTGCACCGGATCATGCCTTGCGGCTTGCGGGCTGTACCGCCGATAGGGAATTCCACCCGTCCCCGAAGAAAGCACCTATATTCGACTTATATTTGCATTTATACTAGCACGCTATACTACACGGGTCAATACACTACAGTCTTTTTAAGGTTTCCACCCGCTCACCGCGTTTGTCACCTTTGAAAATATACGATCCCGCTACCAAAACATCAGCACCGGCCGTGACCACCGCCTGGCCGGTATCGGCATTCACTCCTCCATCCACCTGCAGGTAAGCAGCCAGCGTTCGGTTGTCAAGGATGGAGCGAAGTTCGGCAATCTTGGGTAGCATGGATGAAATGAAGCTCTGCCCTCCAAAGCCTGGATTAACGGTCATAACCAGTACCAGGTCCACATCAGCTATAATTGGCTCCAGAACCGAGACGGGTGTAGCCGGGTTGATGGCTACCCCGGCTTGCTTGCCCAGTTCCTTAATATGATAAATGGTGCGATGCAGGTGGGGACAAGCCTCCTGGTGTACAGTGATGAGATCAGCACCGGCAGCAGCAAACGCGGGAATTAATTGATCGGGATTTTCTATCATAAGGTGAACGTCCAGCCACAGGCCGGTTTCCGCTCTAATACCCTCCACCACCTGAGGGCCAATGGTAATATTGGGTACAAAATGCCCATCCATTACATCAATGTGCAGCCAGTCGGCGCCAGCCTTTTCCACATCTTTAATGTCCTCAGCCAGACGCGCAAAGTTGGCAGATAAAATAGACGGAGCAATAAGGGTCATCGATAGCACCTCTCGTTTTGCATGACCTCTTCCAGGATGGTCACATAATTCTGGTAACGGAAATCGGCAATTTGCCCTTCCAAACAGGCTTGCTTGATCCCGCAGTCCTGTTCCCGATAATGGAGACAATCATCAAAGCGACAGCGGTCAACAAAAGTGGCAAAATCCTGCCAATATCCGGCCAGTTCCCGGCTGTCTAATGAAGGTAAATCGATTACACTGAAACCGGGGCTATCCGCCATCCAGCCTCCCGATAATAACGGAAATAATTCAACATGGCGGGTGGTATGCCGCCCACGGCTTATTTTCCGGCTGACTTCCTGGGTCTTCATGTCCGCCCCGGTCAGGTTGTTTAAGAGACTCGATTTGCCTGTACCTGAGGGACCCGCCAGTACGGTTACATTACCAGCAAGAATCTCTCGGAGTTTCTCCAGTCCCTCACCCGTCGTCGCCGAAGTCTTGATTAGTTGAAATCCGGCCCGGACATAATAGTCATCCAATTTGTCCGCCGCCTCTGTGCGGGGAAGATCACACTTGTTTAGAATTATGCAGGGTTTTACATGGTAATAGGCTGCCAGGAAAAGCAAACGGTCCAGAAGAATCAGACTGGGGGCAGGTTGGGCAACTGCCATAACGATGAGCAGCAATGAAACGTTGGCCACACGTGGACGGTACAGTTCGTTTTTCCTGGGTAAAACTTGCTCCAAAATTCCTTCACACTGCTCCAATACCGTAATCACCACGTGATCACCGGCCAGTACCGGCCCTTTGATTTTGCCGCGCAGGCGGCAGGCATAATTATTTCCCTGGTGATCCTGAACATAGTAGAAGCCACCATACGTTTTGACAACCAGGCCCTCTACTTTTTCTTCAGGCATAAATCTCCTCCCATTCGTGGTTTACAGGTCAAACGACCGGTACGGTTTTCCATTTAGCTTGACTTCCGCTTTCGCCCGCCCCAGGTAAGTGATACCCAGGCTGAAATTATCGCCGCCCGGGTGCATTTCATTGTAAATTTCCTGGTTGCCTCTGCTGTCACGCAAAATCACTTGCACCTTGTAAACATCTCTATCGGCAGGTATATCGATGGGAAGGCTTACCGTCTGAGCTACCGGTCCCGGTCCTTTGCTGACTACCACTTTGACCGTGCTGCCCTCATCTACCATTACCCCCGACTCGGGGTCCTGGGAAATGATCTGATTGGCATAATATTCCGTGCTATCCTTGCGCCCGCTCTCATCTAAAACCAGCTTCTTTTCCTCCGCCTTGCGGTGGGCTTCATCCAGATTTAGACCTACCAGGTCAGGCATGGATACCTTTTCCGGTTGTGGTCCCTTGCTCACCAGCAAGTTGACACTTCCGCCCTTTTCAATCTTTTTGCCCGCCCCCGGTTCCTGGGAAATAACAAAACCGGCAGCGTATTTGTCATCATATTCCTCTTCTACATTGGCCGAAAGGTCCTTATTGCCCAGCATGATTTCGGCGTCGGCCAATTGCCGTCCTTCCACCCGGGGAACGACTACCAGCTCTGGGCCCTGACTGAGGTACATAGTTACCCGACGGCCCTGTTTAACCTTGGTACCCGCAATCGGCGACTGGCGGATAACGGTGTTTTTGGCAAATTCATCGCTAAATTCATGTTTTACTTCCGATCCCAGCTTGCTTTGTGATAACAGGTAATCTGCCTCTTTAAGCGTCTTCCCTTGCAGGTTGGGAACCTCGATATCCCGGCCAAAGAGTCCATCCCCCAGCACGACCCAAACACCGGAAAGCAGGCCCAGCACGGCTATTAAAACTATCGCCAGGCGGTAAGGACGTACCTTCTTCTTACCCAGGGGTTCCTCCCCCCCCTCCCCCGAAACTGCTGGCATAACAATGGTTCTATCATGACGGTGCCTCCCTGGTCCGTACCCCTCCTGCCCCCGTCCCAGGTGCAAAAGGGCATTACGCATGTCCTCGGCGGTTTTAAACCGGCGGGCCGGCACCTTGTCCATGGCGCGGTAAATAATTGCCTCCAGGGAGGGGGTGATTTCCGGATTTAAACTGCTGGGTGACACCAGCTCATCGTGAATATGTTTTAATGCTACTGTAATTGGGCTTTCTGCGTCAAAAGGAATCTGGCCGGTCAGCATTTCGAAGAGTACACAACCCAGGGAATAAATATCTGTAGCGGGCGTAAGTGGTTCTCCTTTGGCCTGTTCCGGGGATATATAGTGAACGGATCCAATTACATTTTCGCCGAAAGTAATGGTCTTTTTGGAGATGGCCTGGGCGATACCGAAATCAGCCACCTTGACCATGCCGTTACTGGTTACCAGAATATTGGCGGGCTTTATATCCCGGTGGATGATGCCCTTCTGGTGGGCTTGATGAATGCCATCACAGATCATGATCGCTATATCCACCGCTTTGCCAACCGGCAGAGGGCCTTCTTCGGAAATGATATCTTTCAAAGTGCGGCCTTCCACATACTCCATGACGATATAATAGATGTCATCTTCCTGCCCTACATCATAGATGTTAACGATGTTGGGGTGGGAGAGACGTGCCGCCGCCGTTGCCTCAGTTCTGAACTTTTCAACAAAACTCTGATCCCGGGAATACTCCGGCTTAAGGATCTTCACCGCCACGATACGGTCCAGCATTCGGCAACGGGCCTTATAAACCGTAGCCATCCCGCCGTCGCCTACTACTTCCAAAAGTTCATAACGTTTACCCAAAACAGTCCCGTTCAAAATCGGTTACCTCCCAATTTAGATACGAACCAGGATAACGGTAATATTGTCGTACCCGCCCCTGTCCAGAGCCAGTTTGAGCATAGCTCGGGTTGCCTCGGACAGATCGGGGTGCTGTCGCATAATATCGGCCAGATCCGCTTCTGTGAGCAGGTCACTCAGGCCATCGCTGCACAGCAACATACAGTCACCGGACTGAAGGTCTTCCTCAAAATAATCGATTTCTACCTCTTCCTCCACTCCCAGAGCGCGGGTAAGAATATGATTAAAGTGACTGCTGCGGATCTCCTCTGGATTGAGCAGTCCATCCTTTACCATCTCTTCTGCCAGAGTGTGGTCCCGGGTTATCTTCCTAATAGTATCTCCTCGTACTAGAAATAGCGCACTGTCCCCCACATTGGCTACCGTAAGGTACTTGTCCTGCAAGAGCGCAGCCGTGACCGTAGTCCCCATGCCATGCCACTCGGGGTTTTCCATTCCCCGAGCAAGTATGAGCCGGTTGGCCTCGGCAATACACTGTCCCAGTATATCCCGCGGACGGCTGCCATCCATGCTGGCCATTAGGTTCTTGAATACTTCCACCACTAGATGAGAGGCAACGCCGCCGGCGCGGTGTCCACCCATTCCATCGCAAATGACAAATAACCCCTGGGATGGATTGGCTATATAACTGTCTTCATTGGCCTGGCGAACCAGCCCACGATCGGAAATGATGGCAACATCCATTAATAACACCTCGCCCCGGCAACACAACCTGGTCGATTACTCCAGGCAACATAACAAAAAATCAAGCATATTTTCCCACTGCGGTCTTTTCCGTCCCGCGGCCAATGATTATCGGCCAGCCAGGCGTAATTGTCCGCAGGCTGCTTCGATGTCTGCACCATGCTCTTCCCGAATGACGGCATGGAGTCCTCCCTCCAGTAACCAGCTCTGGAACTGGGCAACCTTTGCTGCACCGGGTTTTTTAAATGGCAGACCTTCTACTTCATTATAGGGAATCAGATTAACATTGGCTAGTAACGGTTTTAACAATTCTATAAGCTCCCGGGCATCCTTTCTGCTGTCATTTACCCCTTCCAGGAGCAGATATTCAAAGGTTACCCGACGGTTGGTTCGGTCTGTATAATCCTCTACCGCCTTTATCAGTTCCGCCAGCGGATAGCGACGGTTTATAGGCATTAATGAATTCCTGAGTTCATCGTTGCCGGCATGCAACGAGATAGCCAGGGTAACCTGCAGTTCCTCCCGGGCTAACCGGTTAATCCCCCGCACCTCGCCCGCCGTGGAAATGGTGATATGCCTCTGTCCGATATTGAGTCCCCGCGGATCGTTGAAGATATGTATGGCCTGCAGTATTTCCTCATAGTTTAAAAAAGGTTCACCCATGCCCATGAATACCAAATTGCTAATCAGACCTTCATCATTATTACGCAGTTTTTTCTGCAGTTCCCGCCGTGAAGCCAATAATTCTCCGACCATTTCATAGGCCTTAAGATTCCTCTGGAACCCACTTGTCCCGGTAGCACAGAAAGCGCAACCCAGCGGGCAACCCACCTGACTGGAGATACACAGGGTAAAACGAGCATCCCGCCCTTTTCCCTGCGGAATAAGTACGGTTTCCACTCTTTTTCTGTCCAAAAATTCCACCAGGTATTTTCGGGTGCCATCCTGCGAAACCCTTTGCTTGAGCACTCGAGGAATGGAAATCCGAGCTGCCTGATCAAATTTATAGCGCAGGGTTCGGGGCAGGTCACTCATTTCGAAAAATGAGCCCACCGATTTATTATATATCCATTTATGCAACTGCCGGGAACGAAATTTCTGTTCCCTCTGATCCAAAACAAATTGTTCCAGCTCTTCAAGGTCCATCCCCAGGAGTTCAATCTTTTCCGAAATCGTCATCAGGCCTTTTCCTGCCTCCTTAGCAGAGCAAAAAACATCCCGTCTGTGTCGTACTTTCCAGGCAATAATGTTAACATGCCTGCCCTGGCCTTATTGAGATCCCCTTCATCCAAAGGGAAACCTGCCAGGCGATCAGCAAACCCCTGCAAAGTAAAGTCACTGCGCTCTTGCAGAAACTGCTCAATAACTTCTTCATTCTCCTCCCGTAGAATGGAGCAGGTGGAATAGAGGAGATAGCCATTATCTGCTAGCAGATCACCGGCCTGGGCCAGCATAGCCACTTGTAAAGAGTGCAATTCGCCAATCTCAGCTTCAGTCTTGCGCCAGCGGGCATCAGCCCTGTGTCCCAGTACACCCGACCCCGAACAGGGTGCGTCCAAAAGCACCCGCTGCGCCGCTTCCAGCCCACTAAGTTGGAGAATGTTGCCTTCCCGAGGGGTTACAATGTCTATATGCATGCGCCGGCAATTCTCCTGCAGCAAGCGCAGTTTATGCTCATAGAGATCGAATGCCTGCACCTGACCCCGGTTTTTCATTTGTTCGGCCAGGTGAATAGACTTCCCTCCTACTCCCGAAGCCAGGTCATAAACGGTTTCCCCCTCCTGTGGGTTCAGGATAAAGGCCGCCAGCATGGCAGCCTCCTGCTGTACATAAAATTTCCCCTCCTGGTAAGTGCTGAGTTTGTAAATTGGTTGAGGACTTTGCTCCACCTGAATGGAAACTGGCAGGGTTTCCCCGGGGCAGCACTTGACCCCCTCGGCTTGCATTTGCTCCAGCAGTTCCGAGCGGGAAGTAAGCAGGGTATTTACTCGTACCGTCAACCGCGGTCGCAGATTGTTATAGGCTAAGATTTCGCGCGTAGTCTGGGCACCGAAAAGCTCCAAAAACTTGTCCACCAACCAGGGAGGATGGGAATAGAAAACCGAGAGATAATCGCTTTCATTATCAGGGTAATGAAGCCGATCTCGCTGACGCAGAATATTTCGCAAAACGGCATTGGTTACACTGCCCATCTGCGGGCTTACCTTCTTGCGCGTCAGCTCCACGGCATCATTTACACAGGCAAATTCGGGCACTGCGTCCATAAACAGAATCTGGTAGAGGGAAAGACGTAAAATGTTTCGCAACCAGGGGTGCTGGTGTTCAATTCCCTTTTTCACAAAACCGTTCAGCACCCAGTCCAGGTGTCCTGCCATGCGCACGGTCCCATTGACCATCTCCGTCACCTGTCTGCGTTCTTGTGCTGACAGCGCGCTTTTACGCAGGAACTTGTCCAGGGCCAGATTCGCATAGGCCTGGTTTTCCATTATGTCAAACACCAGCTGCAGAGCCTGCCATCTTACGGGCGCAATGGCTCTACCCGGTTGAGTCTTCAATGCATTTCCACCTCAAACCATAATTTAGTCGTCACCGCCGGAAAAAATCATTAAGTAGTAAAGCAAATTGGCTACCGCTGCCAGAGCTGCTGCCAGGTAAGTCAGGGCTGCTGCCCCCAGAACCTTTTTCACCATGGGGACTTCCTCCATGCTCACCAATCCGGCGGCACTGAGCTCGGCAATAGCCCGCCGGGAAGCATTTAATTCTACCGGCAGGGTCACCAGATGAAATAGTACGACGGCCGAAAACAGAATAATTCCTACCATTATTAAATTAATATTGTATAAAAAGGCCCCTATTATAATAACCGGGAAAGCCAGTGACGACGCAAAGTTGGTTACCGGAACCAGAGTATGGCGTAATTCCAGAGGTCCATAATGTTGCGCATGTTGAATAGCATGCCCCACTTCATGAGCAGCCACCCCAATGGCGGCAATGGACGTATTATTGTATACATCCTGGGAAAGGCGCACCCGCTTGCTGCGGGGGTCGTAATGATCAGTCAGGCTGCCGGGAATGGCATCAAGCCCCACTGTTGAACTGATTCCCGCCCGGCGCAATAGAACATTGGCAACTTCAGCCCCGGTGGTTCCCCGTCTTGACCTCACATGGCTAAAATGATTAAAGGTAGATTTTACCTTCATTTGTGCGTATATGGAGATCAATAAAGCCGGCAACATAAAAATCAAGTACGACAGCATTCCATCATCCTCCTTTATAAAACGTCATTACAGCTTGTTCTACCTGGCCCAGATTTACAAATGTATTCCAACATGGTCCATTGGGTCGGATATTTAACACCCCCAAAACCGGCAGGGTGCTTATCTCATGAATCCCCAGAGAAAGATCGCGTTCACACGCTATAGCAACTACTGCCTGCGGGCGGATGTCGTTGATGTATTTTCTGGCCAGGGTTCCACCGGTAGCCACCTTAAGGGTAGCGTGATAATTGCCTGCCAATTCCTTTAGCGCACCGACAGCACATTTACCACATCCTTTACAGTTTTCGACGTCCACGGTAATCTTATGAGGGCAATCCGAATTCTGTAAACAATGCGGGGCCAAGATTAGAATTCTGGGTCCCGGTAACAGGAATTTTTTATTCTTTACCAGACAATTGTTTACTGATATATATGATCGGAGTATTCGTTCCTTGCTTACCCCCAGTAATCTTCCTACCAGGAGAGTCAATGGGAACAGGGTCTCATTTACCATCTGGCTGAGTTGATGTAGTGAAGGAACCGAGCGCGACCGGCAGATCATTACAACCATTGCCAGTATACCCACTCCCAGAAAGAATAAAAATATTCCCGCTAATGCTGCCAGGGCCAGGAGCAGAATCCGTCCCAACCGGCCGCCCGGGTGGGATACTAATATAAAGACAACCGCTATTATGACAAGCAATAGCAGCAGACTGCCGATCATAAGCCCAATATATAGGCGTTTACGTGTTTCTCCGCTCCCCATTTTATCTAATCGACCCTGCCTCCCGTGCGCAGGTGAACCCCCCGCAAAAAATCCCCCGCGGTCATCCTGCGCTTGCCTTGTCTCTGTACTTCCAGTATTTTAAGCAGACCACTGCCGGTTTGTACCGTAAAGCCTTCACTATCAACGGCAACAATCTGCCCGGGACTTTCCTTATGCTGTTCCTCCACTACCCGACTGCGAAAGACCTTGATTTTTTGCCCCTCCCAGGAAAAGTAAGCGGCTGGCTCAGGGCTCAACGCCCGTATCAGGTTGTGAATTTCTATGGCCGGGCTTGACCAGTCTATTTTCTCCTCACCTGGGGTAATCCGGGGCGCGTAATGGGACATCTTTTCATCCTGAGGAATCCTCTTGGCCATGCCTGCGGCCATGTCAGCAATGGTCCTTATCAGCAGATCTGCTCCGACACTGGCCAAACGGGCTTCCAAGCGGCCATGGTCTTCAGCATCGCTTACACTAATCTCCTGCTGGCTGATAATATCTCCAGTATCCAGCCCTTCATTCATGTACATTATGGTGACCCCAACCTGTTTCTCCCCGGCCATCAAGGCCCGCTGAATAGGCGCTGCACCTCTGTACTCCGGCAAAAGCGAAGCATGAACGTTTATACAACCGTAGCCAGGATACTGTAAAATTTCCGAGGGAATAATTTGTCCATAAGCGGCCACCACAATAAGTTCCGGGTCCCACTCTATTACCTGGTTTATGGCTTCCCGATCCTTAATGCGATGAGGCTGAAAAACTGGCAGATGGTGCTGCAGTGCTGCCTCTTTAACCGGGGGAGCCTTAAGATGTTTTCCCCTCCCCCGGGGCCGGTCAGGCTGGGTGACTACTGCCAGTACCTGGTGTCCCGCCCCCAGCAATGCTTCCAGTGAGGGGACGGCAAAAGTTGAAGTTCCCATAAAAACAATTCGCATCTTGCCCCTCCGTTAATCATCCCGGCGAGTTTCAATGGCTTTATCAATAAAGAGGATACCGTCCAGATGATCAATTTCGTGTTGGAAGGCCCGGGCCAGCAGATCGGAACCCTCGACTTGTATTTCCTCTCCCTGACGGTTCAGTGCTTTAACCTTTACCCGTTCGGCGCGTTTGACCACGCCAACTACCCCGGGTATACTGAGGCAACCCTCATTGCCGGCTTTCTCGCCTTCCATCATTATGATTTCAGGATTAATCAGTTCAATAAGCTGGCTATCACCAATATCGATAACCACCAGGCGCTTGGAAATACCAATCTGCGGCGCTGCCAGACCTACGCCATCTTCGGCGTACAAAGTGTCGCGCATATTGTCCAAAACCCTTAAAACACCGCTATTTATCCTTTCTATCGGCTCAGCCTTGCTGCGTAAAACCTGGTTGGGTAGTGTTAACACCTGGTAAACTGCCACAGACATTCCTCCTTACATGGTTGTTGCCGGGTTGATATCCAGTTCCATCCTGGCCTTATAATGGGCCTGCCTGGACTGCAAGAAGTGCCCGATACTATTTAACAAAAGCAGGCCATTATATTTTACCATCAATTGGTAACGAAAACGATCCTTCAACCGTGCCAGTGGACAGGGTGCCGGCCCCAGAATAGTGATTTCCTCCTCGCGGGCATCGATTATATCATTGATTTCTAACCTTATCATATTCGCCGCTTTACGGGCAAGGTCTTCCTGGGGAGAAGAGACTACAACGCGCAGAATATGTGTGAAAGGAGGATACTGCAGTAGACGCCTTAATTTCAGCTCTTCCCGGTAGAAGCCCATAAAGTCAAGGTTGGCAGCCATCTCAATTACAGTATTCCCCGGGTTGAAGGTTTGCAGAATCACTTCCCCGGGCCAAGCCCCCCTTCCGGCCCTTCCTGCCGCCTGGACGATAAATTGGAAAGCCTTCTCCCCTGCTCGGAAATCAGGCAGATTCAACATCTGGTCCACATTGAGGATACCTACCAGAGAAACCCTGGGAAAATGCAGCCCCCGGGCCACCATCTGCGTTCCAATCAATATGTCGATGTTGCCTTCCTCCATCGCTTTGATAACCCGGGCCTGAAACCCCTGGCGTCTGCTGTTATCCAGATCCATTCTTTCCAGACGCGCGGCCGGGAACAGTCTCTTTACCTCTTCCTCAAGTTTCTGCGTACCCGCCCCCAGTTGCTGCAAGGCCGGGCTCCCACAATCCGGACAAACGGAAAGTGGCTCCGTACGATAGTCACAGTAGTGACAAATATCTTTACCACTGGCCCGGTGATAAGTCAAAGCTACGGAACAATGCGGACACCGGGCTACTGCTCCACATTTCCGGCAAACACTCATAGTGGTAAAGCCGCGCCGGTTAAGGACCAGGATGGCCTGTTCCCCTTTGGCCAAGATTGACTGCAGTTTCTCTTGTAGCAGAGGGGAAAGAACCCCCGAACCAGGTGGAGAGTTCTTGCGCATATCTACAACTCGAACCACCGGTAGGCTACTCCCGCCGATACGGTGAGGAAGGCTTAGTAAATGATCCGGCGCTTGGGCAGCACGATAGAAGGTCTCCAATGAGGGGGTGGCACTCCCCATGAGCAGGACCGCCTTATCCTGCTTGGCACGATACTCCGCTACTTCCCGAGCATGATAGCGAGGTTGTTCCTCCTGTTTGAAGCTGTTCTCCTGTTCTTCATCTATCACCACTAACCCCAAACGCGGTAGAGGGGCAAAAACCGCGGATCGGGTCCCCAATACCAAATCCACTTCGCCCCGACGAACCTTTTTCCAGGTTTCCAGCCGGGCCCCCCCGGGCATGCGGCTATGAAGAACAACGGTACGGGATATACGGGAGGAAAAAACGTTGATAAGGTGGCGCGAAAGGGCTATTTCCGGTACCAGCACCAGCGCCTGCTTCCCCTGGCGAATTGCTTCCTGGGCGGCACGAATATAAACCTCGGTTTTACCGCTTCCGGTAACGCCGTGCAGAAGATACTCATCGTAGCGGCCTTTGCTGATACCCAAACAGACCTTCTGTAAAGCTTCTTTTTGTTCACGATTTAACTCTGGTTCAGGCGCCGACGGGAGTGCAGTTTCCCGGGGATCGTTTTTTACTATGTAACCTTTTTTCAAAAGTGCCTCAATACTGCTGCGGGAGACCAGTTCCCGTGCCTGGCGACTGTCCAATGATCCCACCCGCAAAAGGGCTTCCATAAACCGCGCTTGAGCGGGCGCCTTCTTTTTCAACGACTCCATCTGCTGGGAAGGGTCAAAAGTATTGATTCGGTAAATGCAGGTTTCCGGTACCGGGCGATAACCCGAATAGACTCCGGTAATCAGAACCAGACCACGTTCCTCCAATTCCTCCAGTTCCGGCACCGAATATTTTCTTGCCACCTGGCGATAATCCAGCTCTCCGTTTTGCCACAGGTCCTGCAGGATAGGGTTGGATCCAATTTCATCCCATAACAGCCTCTGTTCCCTGGCTTCTTCCTGGCTAATCAGCGCCAGGAGCCGTTTACTGCCCGACTTGCCCAGACGGGGTGGAATCATGGCATTCAAGACTATGGAAAGCGGGCATAGGTAATAATCGGCCATCCACCGGGCCAACTCAAGTAACTGATGGTCAAATACCGGCTCTTCATCAAGAATTTTTATAATTGGGCGCGCATCCGCTATTTCTTTTACACCGGTTGCAGTTATGAAACCCTCAATCCTGCGCCGCCCCAGTTCCACCAGGGCTCGTTTTCCCACAACTGCATCAGGTTCCATGTCTTCAGGAACCCGATAGGTATACTCCTGTTGATTGATTTTTGCCACCGGAAGGTTGATGAGGATATCTACAAACATGATTCCCCCGCCCCGATAAATAAATGGAGCGGGAATCTCCCGCCCCGGCTACTACAACTACCGTTTAATTCGTCATATCTCTATCTATAGACCCGCATCCTGGCGAATGGCCTGGGCCTTATCGGTCTTTTCCCAGGTGAATTCGGGATTGAGGCGCCCGAAATGACCATACGCAGCCGTTTGCCTGTAAATGGGGCGACGCAAATCAAGATCCTGGATAATAGCCCCGGGACGCAGGTCAAAGTGACTTCTGATCAAACCGATAATTTTCTCATCCGGCAGTTTCCCTGTTCCAAATGTCTCTACGCGTATGGACAATGGCTGGGCTACCCCGATGGCATAGGCAACCTGGATTTCACAGCGGTCAGCAACCCCTGCCGCAACCAGGTTCTTGGCTACATAACGGGCCGCGTAAGAAGCAGAGCGGTCTACTTTGGTGGGGTCTTTCCCGGAAAAGGCTCCACCACCATGACGGGCCATTCCTCCGTATGTATCAACAATTATCTTACGGCCGGTTAGCCCACAATCGCCCTGCGGACCACCAATAACAAATCTGCCGGTGGGATTTACAAAAAACTTGGTTCTTTCATCCAGCATAGCTGCAGGAACCGTTGTCCGTACCACCTGCTCGATAATATCCTGCTCCATCTGCCGGGGATCCACCTCCGGATGATGCTGGGTGGAAACAACCACTGCATCCACCCGTACCGGTCGGTTATCCTCATATTCCACCGTTACCTGGGTCTTTCCGTCAGGTCGCAGGTAGGGTAAGATATCTTGTTTACGAACATATGCGAGCCTTTCCGCCATACGGTGGGCCAGGTGAATGGGCATCGGCATAAGCACTTCGGTTTCATTGCTGGCGTAGCCGAACATCATGCCCTGGTCACCAGCCCCAACCGCCTGTATTTGCTCTTCCGACATTTCCCCTTTTTTGGCTTCGTAGCACTGGTCCACTCCCAGAGCAATATCGGTAGACTGCTCGTCCAGGGATGTTATAACCGCACAGGTTTCACCATCGAAACCATATTTAGCCCGGGTATATCCTATATCTTGAATGGTGCTGCGAACCAGCCTGGGTATATCCACATAGCAATCGGTAGTAATCTCACCCGAAACCAGCACCAACCCCGTCGTTACCAAAGTCTCACATGCTACCCTACCAAAAGGGTCCTGAGAAAGAATGGCATCCAGGACGGCGTCAGAAATCTGGTCAGCAATCTTATCCGGGTGTCCTTCCGTAACTGATTCCGACGTAAACAAGCTTCTGCGCATTTCTTCCAACTCCTCCAAGTTTATTAGAACAGTTCAACCACCTGGTCTAAAATTGCTGCCGCTACTTCCCTTTTAGCCATAATGGGCAGAGACTTTACCTGACCATTGCGGTGGATAAACGTAACGATGTTGGTGTCAGTAGCAAAACCAGCTCCCTCCTGGGTAACATCGTTAGCGACAATAAAATCGAGGTTTTTGGTTTCCAGCTTCTTTTTGGCATTGGCTATAATATCTTCCGTCTCTGCCGCAAAGCCAACCGTAATCTGACCAGATTGCTTATTTTTGCCGATTTCCTTCAAAATATCCGGACACCCCACCAAGCGTAACACAAGTTCTTCTGACGGATCCCCGGACTTTTTTAGCTTCTGTTCGGCAATATCGGCTACTCGAAAGTCACTTACCGCGGCTGCGCCGATAATGACATCACACTCAGCCTGGCGGTTTATCATGACCTGGTACATCTCCTCGGCATTCCAAACGGAAATCAATTCCACGTTGGGTGGTGGGTTAAGCGGGCTGTTGCCACAGACCAGGATGACCTCGGCCCCACGTTCAGCCGCCTCTTCCGCAATAGCAAAGCCCATTTTCCCGGTCCCCCGGTTGCTGATAAAGCGGACCGGATCAATGTTTTCACAGGTTGACCCGGCATTGACCAATAACCTTTTCCCTTTCAAGTCCAAGCTGGGACAAAAGATAGCGCTAATCTGTTCAAGAATAACATCCACTTCCGGCATCCGTCCCGGTCCGCTGGTGCCACACGCCAATGGCCCGCTATCAGGTTCCATAACCCGGTAACCATAGCCTTTTAAAATGGAAATATTCTCCTGAACAGCTGGATTCAGATACATGTTGCTGTTCATGGCCGGCACTACCAGGACGGGAGCAGTATTCGCCAAAACTACCGTAGACAGCAAATCGTCCCCCATTCCCCGTGCCATTTTAGCAATGAAGTCAGCTGTAGCCGGAGCAATGACCAACAAATCCAACGTTTCGGCCACTCCAATATGTTTTACCTTCCACTCCTGCGATCTGTCCCACAGGTCCGTAACAACCTCTCGCCCGGAGAGGGTCTGAAAGGTCAGCGGTGTGACAAAGCGGGTGGCTGCTTCCGTCATCATTACGATTACTTCGAAGTCTTCCTTCTTCAGACGACTAACCAGTTCTGCCACCTTGTATACAGCAATGCCACCAGTTACACCAATACCTACGGTTTTGGCCATGCTACCCCCCCTTTACTTTTACTGTTCCAACGTCTCTATTTTCACTTTACCCCTGGTCACATCCTCCAATGCCGTAGTCACTATGGCAGAAAGCCGATAGTTTTCATCATTCTTACATTTCTCCGAGAGCTGACGGGCCCTTTTGGCCACCGCCACCACTACCGCATACTTGCTGTTACTAATACCGATTAAATCCTTGGTTGAAGGAGGTATCATTAACTATCACACCCCAGACTTTTTTTCTTGATCCGGCATCGTTCGGCAACAATAATAGAACAAACTTTTTCAACTGCTTGTTCCAGATCGTCGTTTACAACCTCATAGTCGTAATGGCGGATGTGGTCCATCTCCCCCTGGCAGGCGGCCAGACGTTCATGAATACTATCTACACTGTCTTTGCCGCGGGCGGCCAGGCGCTCAGCCAATTCGGCAATACTGGGAGGGGAAATAAAAATAAAAACCCCATCCGGCATCCTCTGTTTCACCTGAAGGGCTCCCTGAATGTCTATTTCCAGGAGAACATCACGTCCTTGCTCCAGATTACTAAAGACGAAATCCCGTGGGGTACCATAGCAATGGGAATATACTCGGGCCCATTCCAGCAACTCTCCCTGCTTCACCATTTCCTGGAAAGCTTCCTCCCCAACAAAATAGTAATGTTGTGCTTCCGATTCGTCCTTGCGGGGTGCACGGGTAGTAACCGAGATGGACTCAATGACCCGGGTGTCCCTTTTCATTAAGGCGTTTTTAATTGTCCCTTTGCCAACACCCGACGGGCCGGAAATTACGAACAATATACCTTTTTTGGTCATCAATGGGTCACTCTTTCTGGCTGATTACATATCGTCACTGGAATCTCTGGAAGTCAGTCGGTTAGCTACCGTTTCCGGTTGAACGGCCGAAAGGATAACATGACCGCTATCAGCTATAATGACTGCCCGGGTTCTTCTGCCATAAGTAGCGTCAATAAGCATGCCCTTTTCTCTGGCCTCCTGAATAATTCTCTTAATAGGTGCCGATTCGGGGCTTACAATGGCTACGATCCTGTTGGCAGCTACGATATTGCCAAATCCAATATTTACAAGTTTAATGTCCATTTTTCCCGGGAAAAAACCCGGAATCACCTCCCGGCTTATTCGATATTCTGCAATTGTTCTCTAATTTTCTCCAGTTCGGCTTTGGCTTCAACAACCACACGGCTCATCTCCATGTCGTTGGCCTTGGAAGCAATGGTATTAACTTCACGGAACATTTCCTGCACCATAAAATCAGCCTTACGACCGATGGCTCCATCAGCATGCATAAATTCGTCCAGGTGTTTAATATGGCTGCGCAATCGGACTATTTCCTCGGTTACATTTATCCGGTCGGCAAACAAAGCTATCTCCAACATCAGCTTTTGTTCGTCAACTACGTCGGCATCCATATACTCGCTTAGCCGTTTGCGGAGCTTTTCGCCATATTCATTTACAACATGGGGGGCCCGCTTTTCCAGATCTTCCACCATGGACAACAGCAGTTGGTTGCGTTCACAAATATCGGCCGCCAGGTTTTCCCCTTCGCGGATCCGCATTTGCACCAGATCATCCATCGACTCGGCCACCACCTGCTGCAGAATATTCCAAATGAACTCCAGGTCTTCCTCTTCATCTTCCAGGCTAAAGACCTCTGGTAGCCGAAAAACGTCTATAGGTCTTATTTCTCGCGAAATATTTAGTTTTTCTGCGAATTCCTTTAGATAGTTATAATAAGCTATTGCCAGTTCTTTGTCAACTTTGATATTTCGGGCAGATTGACCACTTCTCTCGATATTTACACTAAGCTCCAGCCTCCCCCGGGAAACGTGTTTTTTTAATTCTTCCTTGATTGGTTCTTCCAGAGCGGCATATCGCCTGGAAATGCGTATATGGGGATCCAGGTAGCGATGGTTAACACCACGAATCTCGCAACTAACCTGATACCCTCCCGCCGTTATCTGACTGCGACCAAATCCGGTCATGCTTCGCACCATGCTAAAACTCTACCTTTCCCACCGTAGCGGCCCACGTTGGCCGTTATGGTGATTGCTTGTCCATGTCCAGGACTGATGGGAGCAGTAAATGGTAACATGGGTTTTGGGTGTCATTTCCGGCCCATGCATTTTAAGAGAATCCTCTTTCA
>CAZLYH010000002.1:26104-77834 GCA_964563775.1 uncultured Syntrophomonadaceae bacterium
AATCACATTAATTGCAGTTACTCCTGCTAAAAATTAATTTTATCATATTCAGGGGCCCAGACAAAAAATCTTTTCCAGCTATAGCGGATAAATTTTATCAAAAAACTAAAACCGCACATGCCGATAATTATTCCCCATTGCCACCCTTGCAAGGGTACCGTGGAAAAGACTCGTTGAAAAAAGGGAATATGCAGAACGCAGAGGTGCATGGTTATGGAGCAGGCCACCGCTAACAGCAAAAAGCGGTTGGTGAAGAACCCCAGTTCAAAAGGTGAATATCTTTCGGAGCGGCATTCAAAAACATAAAA
The DNA here is from genome assembly GCA_964563775.1 of uncultured Syntrophomonadaceae bacterium. Lineage (GTDB taxonomy): Bacteria > Bacillota > Syntrophomonadia > Syntrophomonadales > Syntrophomonadaceae > CAZLYH01. The sequence goes on from CAZLYH010000002.1 coordinate 26,413, forward strand.
CAGCTGAGCGAAAACCAGTGTAGTCAAGGCCATGGTCCGAGCCAGGGCCAGTTCCTGACCCGGGCCCCCCGTCGCTCGTCCATAAATGAACCCTATAATAAAGGCTACCAGTGTAACCACGGCAATAAACATTCCCCGACTGGAAATGATCCAGCCTAGACGATGCGCAAAAATGCCTTCATTTCCTGACCGCGGCTTGCGGGACATTATTCCCGGTTCGGGGGGTTCAAGCCCCAGCGCCATGGCGGGCAGCCCATCTGTTACTAAATTGACCCAAAGGATCTGGATGGGAAGTAAAGGAATAGGCATTCCCATTAAAGAAGCTATAAGCATAACTAATACTTCCCCGATATTGCAGCCCAGCAGGTAGCGGATGAATTTACGGATATTATCATAGATGGCTCGGCCTTCATATACCGCACTGACAATGGTAGAGAAGTTGTCATCGGCCAGGATCATGGAGGAGGCCTCCCGGGAAACCTCGGTTCCCATTATACCCATAGCCACTCCTATATCAGCGGCTTTCAATGCTGGAGCATCGTTTACACCATCACCGGTCATGGCTACCACATGGCCATGTTTTTTTAACACTTTAACAATACGGTTCTTGTGTTCCGGAGAAACCCGGGCAAATACTCTGCTTTGCATAGCCTGCTGATATAATTGCTTGTCAAGCAGGTCATCCATTATAAGTCCGGATATAACTTCCCCATCCCCGGCTATACCCAACTGGCGTGCAATGGTCATAGCGGTAAGCGGATGATCACCAGTTATCATTATCGGGGTAATTCCCGCCCGCTGGCACTCGGCCACCGAGGCAGCCACCCCGGAACGGGGCGGATCAATCATGCCGCAGATTCCCGCAAACACCAGGTCCCGTTCCAGTTCCTCATCACCCAGCTTCTCTACATCCCGGGCGTCAATGGGCTTAAAAGCCAATCCCAATACTCGTAACGCGTCCTTCCCCCAATCGCTTTGCAGGCCGGAAATCTTCTCCCGGGTCCGGGAATCAAGGCGGGTTGAATGCCCGCCAATAATAACCTGTTCACAGCATTCCAGAACTACCTCCGGCGCTCCTTTAAGGAAAACAAAAAACTGCCCGTCTCTTTCCACCACGATACTCATTTTCTTTCGGGCAGAATCGAAGGGGATTTCCCGCAGCCTGGGAAGAGTTCTGGTCGATCCCGCCCGCCGGGCCAATACTAACAGAGCACCTTCGGTGGGATCCCCCTGGATCTTAACCTCCGCCCCCCCTTCTTCGAGGGTGGCATTGTTGCAGTTGAAGGCGATATCTATTAGTATGGCCAGGTCAGGATCAGCCAGTGGCTTTACCTCTCCTCGGACGGTCAGAAAGCGAGCTGATCGTTCCCCCTGGCCACCCGCCACTTCGACATTTGCACGTAAAGTGGCTACCCGGGTCACAGTCATACGGTTCTGGGTTAGGGTGCCAGTTTTATCCGAACAGATAACCGTAGTGCATCCCAATGTTTCCACTGCCGAGAGTTTGCGCACGATAGCGTTTTTCCTGGCCATTCTCTGCACCCCTACTGCTAAAACCACAGTGACGATGGCCGGAAGCCCCTCAGGTATGGCGGCAACCGCCAAACTAATTCCACTCAAGAGCATGTTCATAATCGGTTCGCCGCGCAAAATACCCAGTATAGTCACTACCGCACAGACTCCCAGGCAAATGACAATCAAATATTTTCCTAACTGGTCCAACCTGGCTTGTAAAGGGGTGAGGCTTTGTTTTTCTTCCTTCATCATACGGGCTATCTGACCCATCACTGTGGACATGCCGGTGGAAACTACTACAGCACTGGCCCGGCCCCGTGTAACCGAAGTTCCCATAAAACACTGGTTACCCCGTTCAGCCAAGGGCCTGGCTTCCTCATAATGCCGTCCGGCATCTTTCCCCACGGGAACTGATTCTCCCGTCAGAGCCGCTTCATCCACCTCCAGACTGTGTGTCTCCAGCAGGCGAAGATCAGCCGGTACCCGGTCACCTGCTTCCATAAAGACAATGTCACCGGGGACCAGCTGTTCGGCGGCAATACTTTTCCGTTTACCATTCCGGAGGACTTTGGCTGCCGGTGCAGCCATCTTTTTTATTGCCTCCAGGGAACGTTCGGCACGATACTCCTGAATAAATCCCAAAATGGCATTGATTATGACTATAGCCATAATGGTAACAGCATCGGCCATGGCTCCGACTATTCCGGATATTAACGTTGCGGTAAGGAGTACCAGTACCATGGTGTCTGTAAACTGACGCAGAAACATTACCAGGGGGCGTTCTTTTTTACCTTCCTGGATAACATTAGCATATACTTTTTGTCGCTGTTGTACGGTCGATTCATCCAGACCATGGTAAGGATCGACACCCAGTTCGCCCAACACATCGGTGGCCGGCATTCGATACCACTCAAATTCCTGCATGGCTGCTGCCCTCCTGAATGCTCTAAACAATGTTTTCAAGAGCATTCTTATTCACCAGCCACTATGAAAAGAACCGGGGACAGGTCATCCTGTCCCCGGTTCTTACAAGGTTCTACCGATTGTTCCTTTTTAAGATCTGGCCTCCAGCCAACTGGCGACTTTAGGATAGACCTGGCATTTGGCTACTTTTCCGAAAACCAGCCCACCATGTCCAACGGGATATTCGTGATACTCTTTATCGGACGAAGAAATCACATCGAAGACGGCCTGGGCCTGATGCGGCAGCACAATGTGGTCAAATTGTCCGGCCAAAACCAGGGTACTGGCTGTTATCTTCCCCAGGTCCACTGGTTGTCCGCGCAACTGAAAATTACCACTGACCAGTTTGTTTTCCTGGTACAAATCCTTGATCCACTGCCGATAGGCTTCACCCGGGAAATTTACATTGTCATTTACCCACTTGTTAAGAACCTTCCAGGATTGCACCGATAATCCCTCATCTATCATGCGCCACAAGCGGGTGTAAGTGCCCCAGAAATTATTTACCGGATTAAGCATCTTAACACCATAATCAATAAAAAAACTGGGAATAAGTTCGAACGTGTCTACAATCTGATCGGCGTCAAAATTCTGGTCCTGGAGCCACACCGAAGAAACTCCGGCATCCGCGAAGTCAAAGGGACTGGCTAGGTATACCATGTTTTTCACCTGGGGGAAAACGCGTAAGGAGGTATACATGGCGGCCATGGTTCCCCCCATACAGTACCCCACCAGACTGAGCTTATCGCAGCGCGAAAATTGGCAGACCTTGCGGACGGCATTGGCTATGTAGTCAAAAACCAAATCGGCAAAGGAGAGGTTCCGATCCTCCCACTGGAATTCTCCCCATTCCAGCATGTATACGTCAAACCCTTCCTCCACCAGGTGTTCCACCAGGCTCATTCCCGGCGTCAGGTCTAGTATATAGGCTTTGTTAATAAGCGCATAGATTAAAAGCACCGGAGTGCGGTGGCGAATACCCCCAGGACATACGTAACGGTACAGTCGGGATTTATTTTTGCGCCAGACAGTATCTTTAGGCGTCATACCGGTTTGCGGATCCGGATCAAAGGTCAGGATTTCCACCCACTTGCGAGTACTATCCAGCATGCGGTCATAACTCTCCTGAAGTTTTTCCCCCACTTCGTCACCCGTGCCAGCAAAGAATCTGGGCTTATTCATGACCATCAACCTCGCTCATCTGTTTTAGGGTCTTTTCAATGACGTGTTCCCGGGGAGGAATTACGATGGCTTCCCCGTCCAGAATCAAGTCATCATGCTGGTTAAAACAGCAGGTCCGAAGCTTTACCCTCCCCCGGGAAAGCTTTTCAACTACTTCGGTTTGGGCGCGAATGGTATCATTAATGAAGCATGGTTTTAAAAAGCGGATATCCTGGGATTCATATATGGTGCCCGCCCCGGGCATGCGGTTGCCAACTACGTTGCTGATAAGGCCAGCCAGTAGCATCCCGTGGACGACCCGGGTGCGGAAATGTCCACGATGGGCCCGAACCTCGTTCACATGCAGCCAGCTGAAGTCTCCAGTGATTCCAGCATAGAGATAAACATCTGTTTCGGTTATGGTTTTCTCTATATAGCCAATATCGCCAACCTGGAGTTCACTATAGATATGCTCTATCACTATCCGGATACCTCCCCGTCTTTACTCAGGTTGCCTGGTTTCAGGTTTTTCGCTGGCCTTCTTGCTTTTACTGGATTTGGCAGCTGGCGCAGCCTTTTCAGCCCGGGACGTTTTAGCCGGGGCAGCGCTGCTCTTAACCATCTTTTCCAGACTGTTCAATCGCTTGTCCAAGGCCTGCATTTCTTTTCGCAACATTTGCATTTCCTCTTTTGCAACTGTCTGGAACTCAACCAGTTTAATCAGGCTGGAAGCAATACTGGTGATGTTTTCAGAAAACTGACTGTCCAGGTCGTCAATTTTATCCTCCAAACCGATTACCAGTTCTGCCACCCGGGAAATGTCCTTTTTGGACGGGATAGGGTTCACTTTGAAATACTTATCCAGGTTCTGTTCGGTTACTTTATGATAGGAAAGATACTGATCGCGCATACGGTCCAGCAAGTTTACAAAATTTTGGGTAGTGATAAGTTCTTTGGTGGTATTTGCCCATGATTCCTCGGCAGCAAAATACATTTCCTTCCATAGTCCTACCATGTCAGGAACCTTCACGTATTCTTGTTTTTCTTTTTCATCACCTTTTACCTGTTCCTTGGCCATACCTCTGTTTTTCCTCCCCCAAAAAAATAGAAGAAGGCGGCTATGGCCAGGCCATAACCGCTGCTACTTCAAACCTAGGATAGTTGGTTTTACAGATTGTCCACTTTACGGGACAATTCCTCCACTTTTTTGGACAATTCGTCAATATAGCTAAAGGTAGGCACCTCAAGATTTTCAAAAGCTGCCCTAACCGCTTCCTCAATCATCTTCTGCATTTGCTGCTGGTTTTTCCTGGCCTGGCTGCTCAGCTCCTCAACCAACTTACTGGTTTCCTCTCGGGTCGTTTTTCTTTGATCCAGGTATTTACGCGCCATATTTTCGAACTGCTCCTGGGTCCAAGAAAGGCTGCCCAGGGTTACCAGCCACATATCCCAAAACTTTTCCGTGGTAGCCTCAGCAACAGCAAAACTTTTCGCCATGTTCTCCTTGGAATTCACATCCATCTCTCCTCTCCGTTATTGGATGATATCCTCAACAAAATCCCCTGGAAACCACCCCCCCACCATTCATCTATATTCGGCTTGGCGATCAATATCCTTTATAATTGCTAAATCTATAATTGCTGGAATCAATAAATGCGGGAAGTCTAGGAAAGTGTTGTTGAAGTGAAACAGCGCATACAAGAATAGTTTATTGTGATTATAGCAGAGTTGTGTGTAAAAAGGCTAGTACCAAAATACTAATTTCCTATAATAATTTAAAAAACGTATTAAAAACCGCACCGAAGTGTACATCCCCGGGCGTCGTCAGTAGGCTAAACCAGATGGCGGCATTGTTCAAGCGTAAAGTTTTCTTCATCAGAGCAAACCAGAAATACCATTCCGTCGATTTCATAGCTATTACCTACGGCAATCGTGGTATCAAAAACACCATAGGATTTCAAGACAAAATCGGCGGTTCTTTCCCCAAATAATAGAATGGTTTGGGGTCGCAGTATTTCAAGCTCTTCCAGAAGGAAGGGAAGGCAGGATATGATTTCGTCTATACTGGGTTTAATAGGGATTCCCTCACAATGTTTGCCATTGAGGACACAACGATTATCCTTGTCAAGCAATTTACCCTCACCGGAACAACTAACTCCATGGCGAACAGCACAGGCCTTTGGCTGGCAGCGGACCAAAAAAGTATGATACAGTTTCTCCTTTTTTAACCCGCTGCGGATCAAATTGCGCAGGTTAATTACCCGGTTTATATCCCGGGTAAAACGACTATCATATTCAAATACAATAAGAATCTCGGGTTCTAATTCACCTTTACCCATGGAAGGTTTGCGCAGACATTGATTTAGAGAAGTGCAACGTTTACATTGACAGATACGATCCTCCATCTCTATAACCCGCCGAATGTTTTGCTCCCGGTTACCGGCCGACATTATTTACCCCCTACCAGCCTACAATTTTTACATGAAATTCCATAGATATTCGACAGCTTGCGGGGATAATCCTTCCTTTAAGTGAAAATTATTGCAGACGGATTAACATGCTAATCTTTGATTCTGGCGAGATATTCCCGCGTACCCCCGGTTATTCCCCAGGTTGAATCGGCCAGTTTAGAACAGACGTAGCTGCGGACATTGTCGTCCAGGTCCGGGTCCAACTGGTCAAAAATAAGGAAAAACACCCTGAGTACATCTACCATGTTCTGTAATAAACGCTCCGGTGGAGCTTTTTGCAAAAGAATGTCCTTTTTGCCGTAAAAATAGACCAGGCGTCTGAGCACCCAGGTGATTTCAGCATTGGACCAGAGTCTCTTATCCAGTATTTCATTAAGGAGGGCTTCCGGGCCCACCTCAAATTCCCTGCTCTCAACCTCTTTCCATTCTTCACTGCCAAATACGGTATGCGGAATCAAAAAGAAATCGAGGTCTTTTTCGTTCATGAAGTTCTCCTTTAAAGAATCCGTGTTGCGCTGTGATAGGTACGGGCATAATAGCCCTCGCTCAAAGAGGAATAAATCACGCCTCCACTGCGGGGCGAACTGGAATGAATAAAAGAGTCAGACCCGCAATAAATGCCTACATGGTCGATTCCGCCACGGCCACAGCAAAAGAAAACCAGATCACCTGGTAATAGTTCCTCACGAGAAACAGCCTGACCCATCGCGGATTGAGCCGCGGCACTATGTGGAAGCTTGATGCCGAAATTGCTGTAAATATATCTCACAAATCCAGAACAGTCAAATCCCCCCGGGCCCTCACCTCCATACCTATAAGGTGTCCCGATGTACTGGGAAGCTTTCTGAATAATCAAAGCAGGATTCCCAAGGGAAATCCCGGAACGGGATACCTCGGTCAAGCGCTGCTTGTCTACCGATAATTTTTCCCCTACAAATATTTCGTCAGTTGTAAGGTTATTTAACCACTTCAGTTGGAACACTGTCAATCCAAAGCTGTCGGCAATGGCAGACAGGGTATCACCAGCCTGGATAACATAGAACCCATCACTGCCTGACCTGTTAACCACAGCTGTGGGAGGTGCGCTCTGAGTGGTGGCCTGCTTTGCAGGTGTCTCCCGGGACAGGAATAGCACCTGCCCGGGCTTAAGCATGTCACTTGGCAGATTATTGAGAGCTTTAAGCTTATCCACGCTTGTCCCATGGCTAACCGCTATATTCCAAAGGTTGTCACCTGGTTTGACTATATATGTAAGCTGAGCGGCATGAAGATCGGATCCAGAGAATGCCAGAAGGAATAAAAAAATAAGGCAAATTAATCCAAGGTGTCTCTTCATTCTTTCCCTGCCCTTCGTAGTTTTTTTTCACCTAACTGGAACAATTCTACAAAGGGCCTGGTATTCCTGCCTGGTTTAATAATTAAACGTCATTTTTCTTCTTTTCCAGGTAATCTGGAGCGGATTTTGCAGTAAATTTGCTGGCTAATTCCCGCATAGCCCAGTCGCTCTCGCCCTTCACTGGCTCCTTCCCCATGAAAGTCTGAGCCCCCGGAAACCAGAAGCTCATGTTTTTGTGCCAGCTCCAGGTAACCTCGCACTTGATCGGGATGGTGTTCCGGATAGTATACTTCCAAACCGTTTATTCCATAGGCGATAACCTGACCTATCCATTTTGTCTCAGCAATAAGGCCCGGATGCGCCAAAAAACTGATCCCCCCCGACGTGCGGATCAAGTCAATCGCTTCTTCCGGGAGGAATTTATAGCGGGGAACAAAGGCGGGTCTTCCCTTGCCAATATATTTTTGAAAGGCCTCCTTGACTGAAGAGACATAGCCCTTTTCGATAAGTGCACGGGCGATGTGGGGACGGCCAATCAGGTCCCCACCGGCCAGACTGTCGACCTGGTCATAACTGATATCGAATCCCAAATCACATAACTTTTCTATCATTTCTCGGGCTCGTCCCCGGCGGCTTTCACGAATATTCTTCAACCGGGTTAATAAGGTTGGATTGTTGTCATCAATAAAGTAACCCAGGATATGAACTTCGCTGGCCCCGGCCTCAGTGTTTAACTCAATCCCGGGAACCAGCTCTACCGGCAACGCGTTGCTGGCCAAGAACTCCCGGGCTGGTTTCAGTCCTGCCACGGTATCATGATCAGTTATAGCAATTCCTTTCAGCCCCACCCGGGCTGCTCTGCGAAGGACCTCTTCCGGCGAGAGGGTCCCGTCTGATGCAGTAGTGTGCACATGCAGGTCGTATTCAATTGGCATATCGCAGTTCATTCGTGGCCACTCCTTTTTAATGGACGCGGATAACACGGATTACTAGGATCGGCACGGCAACCTCAAAGTGACCGGGGACTAACTATAAGTGCCGGGCATTATCAGTTGTCCCCGCAGGGGATTTTTGACGCTGATTTACGCTGACCGACGCAGAATAAATAAAACTGGTGTTACCCATGCGAAGTCTTGGCGACGGAATATATCTGCATCCATCCAGTATATTATTAAATTTTTGCAGCGGGAATCGAACTTTTCTTACACCCATTACTTCTATTAATCCTTAATCCTATTAATCCAACAATATCCGTGTTATCCGTGTCTTTGTAACCCCGTTCCCCTCGATTCCCTAAACCTCCGGCAAAACTGCATTTAGCACCCGCAGAGCATTTTTCCAGAGGATGTTTTCAATGTCCTCGGCGGTGAATCCTCTTTCCGGGAGTTTGTTTACCAATGCGGGCAGCTCCTGGACCCCGGCTAAAACCATGTCATCTGCCCCGTCAAAGTCCGATCCCAGGGCCAGGTGGCGGGTCCCCACCAGGCTGGATATGTGCACTAGATGATCAATTAATTTGTCAATATCCGGTGTCGTTACAGAGACAAAATCGTTGACGTAAGTGACACCAATGACCCCGTCACGTTCTGCCAGGGCCTTGATCTGGCTGTCATCCAGATTGCGGCGATGGGAACAAAGAGCCCGGGCATTGGCATGAGTAACCAGAGGCGGCAGGGCATAGTGCTCCAAGGCATCATAGAAAGAAGCTGGTGCGATATGGGCTAGATCCAGTACTATGCCCAGCTCTTCCATATATCTGAGCACCTCCCTGCCCTTTTGGCTGAGCCCCCCTCGATTGTCTTCCTCATTGGCGCCATTGGCCAATTGGTTGCGGTAATTCCAGGTAAGTCCCAGGCTACGCAACCCCAAACGGTGGAAGATAACGAGAATCTCCGGCTCCATACCCAGAGCTTCTCCTCCCTCTAGATGCAACAGACAACCCATACGGGTGCCATCCGCGGATAATTCTTTCAGGTCCTGGCGGGTTTTAATGAAAAGCAGTTCATCAGGGAATTGCTCCAAAGTCTGCAACAGTCCCTCCACCTGAACAAGGCAGTCCCGCAAGGCGGGAGAATACTCTCTTTTGCCAGAATAAAGGGCAAAAAATTGCAGAAGGATGCCTGCTTCCCTGGCCCTTTTGACATCCAGGTGACAATCGTTTTCCCAAAGGGATCGCTTTCCTGTTAGAATTGCCGACAAAGTGTCACAATGTAAATCGACGATGCGCATTTTTTTCCTCCCCAAGCAAAAACCTGCTGTAGCAGCAGGTTAGATTTGCCCTATTTTGTTTAAAATTATATGTTTACCGCGGTTCTATGATGAGTTTAATCGCGGTACGTTCCTCTCCATCTATCATTATATCCGTAAAAGCGGGTATACAAATGAGGTCCATGCCGCTGGGAGCAACGAAACCCCTGGCGATGGCAATAGCCTTGATAGCTTGATTTATTGCACCAGCACCGATAGCTTGAATTTCAGCAGCACCCTTCTCTCTTAAAACCCCTGCAAGCGCCCCTGCCACTGAATTTGGACTGGATTTAGCTGAAACCTTTAATACCTCCATTTTAAAACCTCCCTCAATTATCATATCATTTTTTGCAGATTCCGCTCTCCTACCATGTATATTCGCATCAATGTTTCACGATTCCTGCTTTTTGAGGGAAATGTTTTGGATATTTTTTCATATTTTTTCGAGCCTAAACCCGAGAAATTCTCATTATTTTTGTGACTCTATTAGTTGAGTCATCCACGTCCATAACAATTGCCTGGAACTGAACCGGCCCGCTGGCCACTTCCAGGCGCACCGGCCTCATGGTGGTTAATTTCTTAATAACCAGTTCTTTATCCATGCCCAGGATGGAATCAGACGGGCCGGTCATACCCAAATCGGTAATATAGGCCGTCCCCCGGGGAAGAATTCTTTCATCAGCTGTTTGGATGTGCGTATGGGTACCTACCACCGCTGTTACTCGGCCATCAAAATAATATCCAAAGCCCAGCTTTTCCGAAGTTGCCTCAGCGTGAATATCGATAATAATTATATCTGCCTGATCGGAGATTTCCTTTAAAACCTCCTCGACAGCCTGAAAAGGACAATCCAAAGGTGGTAAAAAGGTCCGTCCCATGGCGTTAATAACAGCAATCTTCCGGTTAACGCCACCGGTAAACAAATGGTATCCTTGGCCCGGACACGGCCCTGGATAATTAACGGGCCTGATCAGTCGAGGCTCATCATCAATGAAATTATAGATGTCTTTATTGTCCCATACATGGTTACCCATGGTTAAAACATCAATATTAAGATTAAGGATTTCCGCCGTAATCTCCCGGGTCAGGCCCCTTCCCCCGGCGGCATTTTCTGCATTGGCAATGGTGAAATCTATACCATACTCTTTTTGCACAGATGGAAGAAAAGTTTTCAGGGCTTTACGGCCCGGCCGACCAACAATATCACCCACAACCAAAATTTTCAATGTTTTTCCCCCAGTTATTCTTAATCTGAACAAGCCTGCTAAAATCGGCCTGTTAAAATTACTGGTTAAAAAGACGTATACGGCCCCGCTCACGACTGGCAAAAATCCTCCCGCCGCGATTGCGAGCCTGGTCCAATTGCTCCTGAATATTCCTTTTTACTTGTCCGGGCCAGGCCGGGCTATGGTTAAGACCATATTCATCACAATAAAGGCGCTCACTGAATTCCACCTGCAGGATACCCACCAAGAGTTCAAGGTCTCCCGGCTCCAGGATATCCGTACCGGTACTCAGCCGTAAAAACGTCAACCCTGCCATAACCGTACAGGAAGCCTTTACCGCTGGAATCTGCTTACTGCAATTCCTATGGAGTAAACCCAGACCCTTCTCTATCTTGGTTTCCAAACGTTGCAAGGTATCGGGTTCAAGTTCTCCTTGCAAAACGAATTCCAATACGATAGTGGCGTTCTGTGAATTGTATTTTAAAGCATTTAACTCTGCACAATCCAGGGAATTGGCAATAAATGCTTCCAGGTTGTTCTCAACGGTCATTTTCATCTTCTCCCTGATCGTAAGGTTATAAACCCATTCTTCAGGAACCCCAAAAAATCCTTTAAATGGAGCTTTGTAAAAAGAGGAAACCGCCGAGCGTCCCTAATTTGCAATGTTCGCCAACAAAAAAGGGAACCAGACGGATCCGGTTCCCTGTGATTCTCTTCCTATTTGGCATATTCGACTGCCCGGGTCTCACGAATCACTACAACCTTAATTTGCCCGGGGTAATCCAGTTCTTCTTCAACCTTGCGGGCGATATCCCGTGAAAGGTTAATCGATTCAAGATCGTCAATTTCTTCCGGCTTGACAATGATTCTAATCTCACGCCCCGCTTGAATGGCGAAAGATCTATCAACTCCGGTGAAGGAGTCTGCCAGACCTTCCAGCTTCTCCAAACGTTTGATGTAAGCCTCCAACGTTTCCCGCCGAGCTCCCGGTCGTGAAGCGGAAATCGCATCCGCTGCCTGTACCAGAACCGCTTCGACGGTTTCAGCATCTACATCCCCGTGGTGTGCAGCTATGGCATTGATGACTTCCTTGCTCTCGCGATGCTTCCGGGCCAGCTCAACACCGATTTCTATATGGGGTCCGGATACCTCGTGGTCAACAGCCTTGCCGATATCGTGAAGCAGACCGGCCCGCTTGGCCAGGGCGACATCCACTTCCAATTCTGCTGCCATTACACCCGCCAGATGGGCAACCTCGATAGAGTGTTTTAGAACATTTTGGCCGTAACTGGTCCGGTACTTGAGCCTTCCCAATAAACGTAAAAGCTCCGGATGAATCCCATGCACTCCCACTTCAAAAGCAGCTTGCTCCCCTACATCCCGAATTTCCTGGTCAATTTCCTTTTGCGCTTTTTCCACCATTTCTTCAATGCGCGTGGGGTGGATTCGACCGTCCGATACCAGATTCCCGAGAGCGACACGGGCAATCTCCCGCCGGATGGGGTCAAAGGAAGATAGAATAACCGCTTCGGGCGTATCATCAATAATCAAATCTACACCGGTGAGTGTTTCAAAAGTCCTAATATTCCGTCCTTCCCGACCAATAATGCGACCTTTCATCTCATCATTGGGCAAAGCCACCACGGAAACAGTTGTTTCGGAGACCACATCAGCAGCACACTTTTGTATAGCCAGAGATACAATGTTTTTGGCTCGTTTGCTGGCCTCCTCTTTTGCTTCTGCCTCAACACTCTTAATCATTCCAGCCATTTCCGCCCGTATCTGCTGTTCGACGTTATATAACAGCAATTCCTTGGCGTCTTCCGAGGACAGACCGGAGAGGCGCTCCAATTCCTTAAGTTGCTGGGTAAGAATGACCTGCAAATCCTGCTGAGTCTTTTCAACCTCTTTTTCTTTGTCATGTATAGCTTGTTCTTTATTCTCAACATTTTCGGTCTTCTTATCCAGCATCTCTTCCTTTTGCAGGATGCGTCGCTCGATCCGATCAAGCTCCTTGCGCCGGTCACGGATGTCCCGTTCGGCATCCTGCCTGCTGCGATGGATCTCTTCCTTGGCTTCAAGGAGCAGTTCTTTCTTTTTACCCTCTGCCTCCCTGGTTGCCTCCTCAACAATCCGGGTCGCCTCTTGTTCAGCAGCGCCAATACGACTTTCCGCGATCAGTCTGCGACCATAGTATCCGGCTGCCAAACCGACTGCCAAAGAAAGGGTAATAACAATAAAGCTGAGAAAACTGTTAATCCTGTTCACCTCCTCCTGTTAAAATAATATCGCTTTAGATTATACTTTTGAGAAAACAAAAAAACCGAGTTAAAACCCGGTTTTCAAGGGAAGCCACACCTGTTATCAAGCCCGCCAGGACCATGCATTGAACCTATATGGTTTTTTCCACAGTTCAAATATCATTTGCACTGGCTAATTTGATTAAAAACAACTTCAACCGCACAGACAACTATTTGGACTATACGAGCAACATCCACGACTGGCTTTACAGCCATCTATATTTAATAGTCAAGCAGTCAGTCTATAGGTCAAGTCATCACCAAGTATGACTTCTAACCAGAGTCTTATATAAAATTTTAGTAATACCATCCTGTAGTGTCAAGCTTCCTCCATATTATTGGCAGGACTTGGTGTAGTACTTTCCAGCTTTTCTCTCACTTTATTCTCCAACAGCTGATACATTTCCAAATTGTTCTTGAGGTACTCCTTGGCATTTTCCCGGCCTTGCCCCAGGCGCTCTCCTTCATAGGAATACCAGGAACCGCTTTTCTGCACTACATCTACAGCACTGGCAATATCCAGCAGATCACCTTCCCGGGATATCCCCGTACCATACATGATGTCGAACTCGGCAGTTTTGAAAGGTGGTGCCACCTTGTTTTTAACCACTTTGGCTCGGGTGCGGTTTCCGGTAATGTCCATTCCTTGTTTAATAGCCTCGCCTTTCCTAACCTCTATTCTTACGGAAGAATAAAATTTCAGAGCTCGTCCCCCGGTAGTGGTCTCTGGATTACCATAAATCACCCCGACCTTCTCCCGGATCTGGTTAATAAAAATGGTACAGGCACGGGATTTGCTGATATGGGCGGTAAGTTTGCGCAAAGCCTGGGACATCAATCGTGCCTGCAGGCCAACATGAGCATCCCCCATTTCCCCTTCCAGTTCAGCCCGGGGTACCAGAGCAGCAACGGAGTCAATAACTATGACATCTATGGCGCCGCTTCTCACCAGAGCTTCGGTTATTTCCAAAGCCTGTTCACCGGAATCCGGCTGGGCCACCAGCAGGTTGTTGATATCTACCCCCAGTCTGCGAGCGTAGAGCGGATCAAGGGCATGTTCAGCATCAATAAATGCAGCCATTCCCCCTTCCCTCTGCGCCGAGGCAATGGCGTGCAGCGCTACCGTCGTTTTTCCCGAAGATTCGGGGCCAAATATCTCAACTACTCGTCCCCGGGGCAGTCCGCCTACCCCCAGAGCCAGATCCAGCGACAGGCACCCGGTAGGAATAACCTCCACTGTCATTGCCGCTGCCTCTCCCAATCGCATAATGGAACCTTTGCCGTACTGCTTTTCTATAATGCGGATGGTATTGTTTAAAGCCTCCATCTTCCCCTGGTTGATTTCATTGCCCTCCATAATAACCCTCCTCAAACAAATGTTCGCCTGAGATGATTATATTGTACCCGGCCGGAAGCTGTCAAACCATTTTCCCACAATTTAACACAGAAAAATGGTACCGCCTTAGCCTTGTAGCTGGTAACTACCTTTTACCCGGTATTGCGGCCCGCTGCTGGACAGAATGCTCTCCATCAAGAGGAACTTCTCTACTTGACAATCCCGGCCGACATTCACTACGCCTTCCTGGCGGGTTCTTTCCAACAGATTTTCCAGGTTCCGGTCGGAACGAATTCTCCCCAGGGTCAGATGAAAACTGCGTTTCTTCTCTGCTTCAAAGCCCAGTTCACCCAGGTAGGCATCAATTCTTTCCCCCAAAAACTCCGCCTTATCCATTTCTCCTCCCACACCTATCCATACCACCCGGGGCCTGGTGTGGCCAGGGAAAAACCCCAGTTTGCTGAAAGTCAGTCGAAAGGGTGGGCAGGATTCCGCTACTTGCTCCAGCCGATCCTTTATGAGCTCCACCATGGTTGGGTCCACTTCGCCGAGGAACTTCAAGGTAAGGTGATAATTGCAACGCTCAACCCACTTCACATCTGCTCCAGATGATTCCAACTCCCGGCGGGCTTGAGAAGCTAACTCCTTTATCTCCTCTGAGACCGGAATGGCCAAAAAAATTCTCACCCGGCTTTCCCCCCAGTAATTCTTCTTCTTAAAAGGTCAAGGGCGGTCTTGGTCGCCAGGATACGGGTTCCATCCCTGCCACCCACAAAGTGCATCTCTTTAATCTGACATTGCTGTCCATCCTGCAAGGCTATATATACCAGCCCCACCGGTTTGCTCTCCGTTCCCCCATCGGGACCGGCGATTCCTGTAATGGCGATTCCATAATCAGCACCGGATACTGTCATGATACCCCGGGCCATCTCCGCAGCCGTCTGCGGGCTGACTGCACCGTATTGTTCCAAGGTCGCAGGACTAACCCCCAAAATACGCTCTTTCGCCTGATTACTATAACAGGTAACCGAGCCCCAGAAATACTGTGAACTCCCCGGAATGTCCGTCAGCGTCTTGGCCAGCAATCCCCCGGTACATGACTCGGCCACCGCCAGCATACTCCCTTGCGCTGCTAACAGATTTGCCACAATGGATTCCAAAGTATCCTCATCACAGGCAAAAACGTAATCACCCAGCCTCTCCATAATCTGTTGGCATATTTCATCCAGGATGCGCAGGCTATCTGCACCATCCTTTCCTTCGGCGGTTATCTTAATGTGGATCTCCCCGTCCCGGGCCAGCAAGGCCAGGCTGCAACCCTGAGGATCATCCAGTACCTCTGCCAAAATCTCATCCACCCGTGATTCCCCCAGGCCCAAAACTTTAATTGTCCGGTTGGCTACTCTCCCGGCATCCGAGCCAAAATCACGCCGAAGCAGAGGTTCAACCTCGTTTTCATACATATGGGTCATTTCCCGGGGTGGGCCAGGCAGCAGGACCACCGTCTTGTCCCCTTGCCGCAGATACATCCCTGGCGCAGTCCCACGCGGATTCTTTAAAATAACTGCCCCGGGGGGAAACATGGCCTGGCGCAGATTGCTCTCCGGCATCGTCCGCCCCCAGCGGGAAAAGAAGTCCTTTAAACGCTGCACTTCTTCCTCTACCAGTTCCATGGGTACATCCAGGACCTGACAGGCCGCATCCTTGGTTAAGTCATCCAGGGTGGGCCCCAGTCCTCCACTGGCTATAACCAGGTCCGCCGACTGAAAACCGGTCTGGAAAGCCAGCCTTATGTATTCAGCACTGTCACCCACAATACTTTTACCAACGACTTTAATCCCCAGGTCACTTAGCTTCCTTGATAAATACACTGAATTAGTATCAACAGTAGTACCCAGCATCAACTCGGTACCAGTAGAAATAATGTAAGCCTTGTTCAAACCGGCCAGCTCCTTCTGCTAGAGTCATCTATATTATAAACACTTTTTGCTGGATATATGGAAAAGGAAAACTGAGCGGAATGGAAAACATGAGCGGTAGGGCTGCAGAGTATTATAGCAAGACGGGGTACCACCGGCAATGGTTCCCCGGTCCAGCAACTTCTTGAGGCGCAGAGTATTATCGTAAGCCGGGGTACCCGGGAGGAGATCTGGTCTAACCGTTGGCCACAGCTGACGCAAAAATCTCCTCAAAACGATTTCTGCCAAGACTCTCTTCTTCCCTGAGCGAGAACGCCAGCGTTTTAATTACTGGCATGTATTCGTCAAGTAGATGGCAGGTTTTTTCCTCCATAGCCCCCAGAATCTTTTTGCATTCGTCATAGAGTACGGCAGGAGGGATATCTTCCCCATGGACCACCCCTAGCTCGGAGAGTCCAGACTCTATAATTTCCCGGGCCAGTTCCCAGGCTTGGCTGAAGTCATTGCGGGCTCCGTTACTCCGGTTTCCCAGACATAAATCCTCGGCTGCAGCGCCACCCAGGGCCACCATAATTTGTTTCTCCAGTTCCTCCCGGGTATAGAGATATTGATCGTCACGGGGTGACTTGCGCATAAAGCCCAATGCTTTACCGCGGGATACAATAGTCAGCGAGGATACCGAACCCGGCTCCAAAACTTCGCTCATGACGGCATGACCCGCCTCATGGGTGGATATCCGTTCCATCTCTGCCTGGGACGGCTTGCGCTCCAATTTTTCACCCATAATCACTTTGTCAATGGCCTCGTTGAGATGGCGCAGCTCGATTACCGCTACATCCTCCCGCAGGGCCAGAATTGCAGCCTCATTGGCCAGGCTTTCCAGGTGGGCTCCGGAAAAACCAAACGTGGCCCGAGCAACTTCATCCAGGCAAGCCATATCAGCAAGTTTTTTGTTGCGAGTGTGTATTTCCAGTATTTTTCGCCGGCCGTGCCGGTCCGGAAGTCCTACCTGGACCTGCCGGTCAAAGCGCCCCGGTCGTAAAAGGGCCGGATCCAGCATATCCACACGGTTGGTAGCTCCAATCAAAAGAATGTGAGGTTCACAACCGGCATTGATTCCATCCATTTCCACCAGCAACTGATTCAAGGTTTGATCGTATTCCATATGACCACTGTGGCTGCCGCGGCGGGTGCCCAGCACCTCCAACTCATCAATGAAAACAATGGCGCTGTTATGCTTTTGTGCTGCCGCCTTTTTGCGGGCATCGGCAAACAACTGCCTGACCCGCCTGGCCCCTACCCCGGCATACATCTCGATAAATTCACTGCCCGATACGGCTACAAAAGCTGAGCTGGTAAAGCTGGCGGCAGCTCTGGCCAGGAGGGTTTTCCCCGTGCCTGGCGGTCCCACCAGTAAAACCCCTTTTAAAGGCCTTATTCCCCTTAGAGCAACTTCTTCCGCCCGAATAATAAACTGCAGCGCCTCCTTGAGTTCACTAACAGCGCTCTCCTGTCCCCCAATATCAGTAAAGGTAATTTGACTGGGCTTCTTCACCCCCGAGCCGAGTTCTTCAAAGCGCACCAGCCCTTGATTCTGCAGGAAATAGTAGAAAAAGAGCACGACTGCCGCCAGTAATACAACCGGCATAACGTTGACACCAACAATGGCCAGAAAAATCACCACTGCCAGTCCGGTTCCCGCTATAATCTCTTTCAACTTGCTGCCACTCCTTCCCCATTGGACTGCCAGGATGTCCTCTCGATAACACGATAAAGGTAACCATCCCGGTCCTCCATCTGTAAATAGAGGAAGTCGTTGTCTACCAGCAGTTGAAAGCGCATATTGCTATCCGCTGATCGGCGGGCAATTTCCTCTTCCAGCCAGACAAATCGGCCAGTGGCCAGGGATTCATAAATAGCCGGCTGCATTTTGGTATAAAATGCTTGCAACTTTGGGCTGGGCTGATCCTCTATAATGATCTCGGCTTCTTTTCCGGAAAGCCGGGAGGTAACACTCTTTTGGGCCTGCAGATAATAGTCTTGCAGGTTATCTACTTTTCCCGGAATAAGAGTAACCTGGTAGCCGTTCTTTTCCTTTTCCAGTTCCACCCGGCCCCCCGCCAACTTCTGCAAATCTTCAACCATTGGTCTTTCCACCTGATATTTTCGGTAAAGTGCTGACACAGATAAAAATGCCCCCAGGGTTACCAGCAGGGCGAGGACAAATACTAATATGCGGAATTCGAACTTTTTCGCCATATTTCCGCCCCTTTCCTCGTCCATTATAGCATCAACGGAATACCTAAAAAGCCCCTAAAAATCTGGAAAAGGAAGAAAAGAAGACGGGTTGCCCCTTGCGCCGCTTCGCCTTGGCAGGGTGTTTCAACCCTGCTCCGCCGGCCGCTCCTGCCTAAGTACGCATCCAAACGGAGAAAAACCAAGGCAGATGAACAAGGAATTAGTATCCAAGGAAGGAAAACATTAAGGAAGGTAATTTGGATTTCACTGCGAAACCCTGCCTTTTAGGCATTTTGAAAGCGGTAAAAGTACTCTATTCCCGAGACCAGCGTAATGACCACTGCCAGGTACATAGCCCATACCCCCAGGGGCAGAGGAATAAAACCCTGATAGGAGGGTTGAAGAATTAACAGTAATACCGCCAGGATTTGCGTTATGGTCTTTGTTTTCCCCAGGCGACTGGCGGGAATATCCACCCCTTCTCCGGCTTTGACTGTCCTTAGGCCGGATACAGCAAATTCCCGCCCCAGGATTACAATTGCCACCCAGCCCGGAATCTGGCCCAGTTCCACCAGGCTAATTAAAGCGGCAGTAATGAGGAGTTTATCTGCCAGGGGGTCGAGAATAATCCCCAGGCGGGTAACCTGCTGCCAACGCCTGGCCAAATAACCATCCAGGCTATCAGTCAAGGCCGCTAAAGAAAAAACTATGGCAGCAACCAGTTCCCCGTAGGGAATGTTCACCAAAAGTACGATAACAAAAACCGGCACCAGAATTATTCTTAACACCGTAAGCTTATTGGGCAGATTCATGAACTTCTCCTACCATGTCATAGTGTTTGACAGCTTTAAATTCTACCGGATAAAACCTTCCCGGCTCCAGCCGGCTAATCGATTTTACCAATGTTACACCATCTACGTCTGGTGCCTGAAAATAGGCCCTGCCCAGGTAAAAATCCCTGTCAACGCGGGAAGAAATGAGGACTTTTTCCGTCCTGCCCAACCGGGCAATATTTTTCCGGCGGGTTATTCTCTGCTGTATCCTCATAATCCCGTCCCTTCTTTCCTCCTTTACCTCCTCGGGAACCTGTCCGGACATAGCTCCCGCTGCAGTACCGGGCTCCGCAATAAAGGTAAAACAGCCCAGCCAGTCAAATTTGGTTTCACGGACAAATGCTGTCAGTTCATCGTAATCTTCCCGGGTTTCCCCCGGGAATCCTACCATGACCGTAGTTCGCAAAGCCAGATCAGGAATAGCAGTTCTTAACTGTGCTATTAGGGCGCCAAGGCGTTCACTGTCATGGCCCCTTTTCATTCTCTGCAGGATAGCAGCGGAGCCATGCTGGACAGGAATATCCAGATAAGGTATGACTTTACCGGAACGACTGATGGTTTCGACAAGTTCCCTGGTAACATGCGCCGGATGCAGGTACATCAGGCGGATCCATTCCAGCCCCTCCACCTTTTCCAATTGATCCAGCAGAGAAACCAAACGCGGTTCGCCATAGAGATCGGTTCCGTAAGCGGATGTATCCTGAGCCACCAGTACCAATTCCTTGATCCCCCGGGCAACCATTTGGCGGGCTTCACGTTCAATGTCAGCTAACGGGCGGGAGCGGAGCTTTCCGCGAATAGAAGGAATAGTACAATAGGCACAGCGATTATTGCACCCTTCTGTCACCCGCAAGTATGCGTAGCCCGGCGGTGTTGAAAGATACCGAGGTGCTTCTTCAGAATATTGTACCGGCAGGGGTCCAAGCAGGGAAACACGTTCTCCCTGGCTTACCCGGTCCAGAACCTCCACGATATCACGAAAAGAGGAGACACCTACCACTGCATCTATTTCGGGTATCTCCCTCAGTAGTTCCTCCCCATGCAACTGGCATAAACATCCGGAGGCGATTAAATATTTCAAATTCCCTTTAATACGCTGTTGGGAGGTCTCCAGCAGAGTATCAATCGCCTCTTCCCGGGCAGGTCCAATAAAGCCACAGGTGTTGACCACCACTGCCTCCGCCTGCTCCAGCGAATTAACTATACGGTGTCCCGCCCCTTTCAATGCTGCCATCATTACTTCCGTGTCTACCTGGTTTTTTGCACATCCCAGGCTAATAAAACCTACTTTCACTTACAAACTCCCAATTTCAAGAGTGTCAGGGCTGAACCTTGAACTCCCTTTCTTTTACCTCCGCCCCTGTCCCCAGGGGAGGAACCTTCTTGCCGTTAAATGTGATATCTATCCCTCCGGCATTGCCTGCCTTGACATATACCTTTTCTTTCCCGACGAAGGATTTCTCCTGACCTGATGGTAATATTGCCTCAAAAGCCGGTTCCCCATCAACAAGCACTCTTAACCAGCAGTTCTGCCTGGCCTTGATTACCACTTCGGCCTGGCGTTGTTCGGCAGGAGGCGTTGGCAGATTATCATTGTCCGGGCCTTTTTGGGGCGCCTGAACCGACGGTGGGGGCTCGTTTTTCGGCGGGGGAGTGCTCCGCTCCGAAATCCATGGCACTACGAAACTTCCCGCCCAGATGGCAACTACCAAAAAAACAGCCGCAGCCAGAAAATTCTTCCATGGAAAGTTGAATGTCCGCCTTTCCCGAATCGGCTCGGTCAATTCATCTAAATCCTCGTCCGGTCCGAAGGCTCTTAATTTGAACTCTTCAGCTACGACCCGTTCATCCAGATTCAAAAACTTGGCATATCGTTTAACAAAACCAACCGCATAGACACGTGGGGGGAGTACATCGTACTCCTCTTCCTCAATAGCCTGTAAATAGCGCTTGCGAATCTTGGTTTCTTCCTCTGCATCTTCCAGAGTATACCCCTGTTTTTCCCGTTCCTCTTTGAGCCAGTCACCCAATCCCATTTCTGTCACTTCCAATCCCATGGCTCTTCGGTAGTTTCATTTTCCCAACCGGCATCTCCGCCTGATGCCGACCCTATACCGATTCTTACCGCTTGTCGCAGCGGATACCCGCTGGCCAGCCCATATACCAGTCCTGCCGTCAAATTAGGCAACCGTTCCTGGATCGAAAACCGCTGATTGGGAAGGAATTGAAACTCGTTGATGGCCCCACCTTTCACTGAAACCGCCCGGCTGTTGCCATCTGTTATTACAACGGCAAGGTTACTTTCCCGGGTAAGACCAGCAAGCTGATCCAGGTAATCGTCAATAGCCCTGGCGCTGCCAACACCCGCCGCATATAAAGAATAATCATGGATGAACTCGGGAAGTCTCTCAGCATCCGCAAGGTACTGGTATGTACTGAGACAGGGAAGATCGTCTTCATCTTTTCCGCTGATCCTTTTTGCCACAGCCTGAAAATAGAGTGGCTGGGTGATAAGCCACTGGCAATTGAGGGCAACCCACTCTCGCATTTCAATGGCTTTTTCATAATCAGCCAGAGTAAAGCCTTCCTCGAATAAAAGCGTACCATTTGCGGTAACCCGTCGACAGGTTCTCTTTTCTGGATGTCGAAATACGTTGGCGGTATCAATGTCACTTTCCTGCAATCTGCTGATAAGACTTGTTCCAGGTTCATCGTTTCCTATCACTGTTATTACTTTAACATTTAAGCCAAATTTCGCCAAGGCCCTGGCAGATTCCAGGGCAAATCCCCCCAACTCGACATTTATACGGGTATTTTCATTTTCCCCCTGGACCTCGATTCGCATACAACTTTCGCCAAAGATGACCACAGAAACCTGCTCGTTAAAGACGTATCCCTTCCCCAGAATAACGCCTTTTTTCATCAGGTTGGAAATATGCACCGCCACCGAAGACCGGGTAATGCCAAAGCGGCCAGCCAAAGCATCCTGAGATATGAGCGGTTCCTTTTTCAAGACCTCAATGATCTCTTTCTCGCGTGATGTGAGTCTCATTCCTTTCTCCCCCGTTCCAAGCACTTCGCAGCAAATCTCCAGGCGACCCGCCGGCTTTTAAAAGGGAAAAACCTTACCATACATCTCAAAACAGCTAATTAATCTCCCGGTTTCGCTCATAAAGCTTTTCCAGCTGATTACGGTCGATCAATACCTCACGTCTTTTGTTGTTATCCAACTCAGATACAATCCCTCTATCCTCCATAAGGTCAACCAATCGGGCCGCGCGGGCGTAGCCTATACGCAAACGCCTCTGCAAGAGGGAAACTGAAGCCTTCTGGCTTTCAACGAATAGATCGACAGCCTCCCAGAATAGCTCATCCCCGGCATCGTTCTCCATCTCCTGAAGGGTAATTTCCAATTCCTTGTTATCTGCAACCTCTTCGTTATCCACCTGCTCTTTTATGAAATGAACAGTCTTCTCAATATCCTGATCAGAAACAAAAGCCCCCTGAATGCGATAAGGCTTGGCCGCTCCCACCGGGAAAAACAGCATATCCCCTTTACCAAGCAACTTTTCGGCCCCGGCACAGTCCAGAATGGTGCGGGAGTCGGCCTGGGAGGAGACGGCAAAGGCAATGCGGGAAGGAATATTAGCTTTTATAACACCAGTAACTACATCCACAGACGGCCTTTGGGTAGCAACAATCAGATGCATACCCGCAGCCCGGGCCATCTGGGCCAGGCGGCAAATAGCATCCTCAACATCAACCGGCGAGACCATCATCAGATCGGCCAACTCATCGATTATTATAACAATATAAGGAAGCTTGTCTTGTGAACTCTGATTATATCGTTGGATATCCCGTACCCCTTTTTCGGCGAAAAGTCGGTAGCGTTTTTCCATTTCGTTGACCATCCAGCGCAATACCGCCGCCGCCTTTTTGGGATCTGTCACCACCGGCGTAAGTAAATGAGGAATCCCATTGTATACAGTAAGTTCTACCATCTTGGGATCAATGAACACCAGGCGCAGCTCATCCGGGGTAGAGTTATAGAGCAAACTCATGATGATACAGTTGAGGCAAACGCTTTTTCCCGACCCGGTGGAGCCCGCGATCAAAAGATGCGGCATATCATTCAAGCGCGCCACCACTGCATTGCCGGTAATATCCTCCCCCAGAGCAAACGCCAGCGGAGTTCCCATACTGTCAAAAACGGGTGAGGATAGTAGATTACGCAGACCCACCCGCAGGATTTTGTTATTGGGAATCTCAATCCCCACCGCTGACTTTCCCGGAATGGGAGCTTCCATCCTGATTCCGGGAGCGGCCAGATTTAATTGCAGGTCATCGGTCAGACTAATAATCCTGCTCACCTTGACGCCGGGAGCAGGAGATAATTCATAGCGGGTAACGGCCGGGCCACAACTCACCTGGTTTACCTTGACGCTGATGCCGAAACTGGCAAAAGTATCCTCCAGAACCGTGATACTCTCTTTGATATACTTCTTATCAATACTACGTTCACCGCTTACATTAGCTAACAATTCCAGGGGGGGCTTCTGGTAAATTACCTGTTCACCAGCAGCCTGGTTACGAACCAGCCTCAGGCTGTACCTGTTAGCCTCCTCCCCGGCCTTCTCCTCTTTTACTGCAGGTGGTTCAATAATATCCACCTTCGCTTCTGGTTTTTCCTCTACCTGCTCGTAAACCATATGGCGGGAGTCCGTCGGTTGAATAATAACCGGTTCCTGCCGGCGGGAAGGCTCCTTCTTTTCAGGTGTTGCTTCCTCCACTTCCTCCACTTCCTCCAATAAAAAGGCCGCCATCTTCCCGGCGATCTTCCGGGAGCCGATGCCGATAGCACCAATTATCTCCAGCAATGGCTTGTTGACGAGCATTACTGCTGAAGCCACCATGCCAAATATCAACAGAATGAGAAATCCAATCCTTCCCAACAGTTGGGTAATCACATAGGCCAATGCACCCCCCAGATACCCTCCGCCCAGTCCATTGGCCCCAGCTTCCCAGGGACTGAGTCCGACGGGGATATTATAAACACTGATGGCCAGCAAAACAGAACCGGCCAACAGGCTTGCGCCCCACATTCTCAAAGACCAGTACTGGTGAGTGATACCAATATGTATGGACCAGAATAGCAGGTAAAAGGGAACCAGAAGTGCTCCTAAACCAAACAGAGCCTCCAGCCCTTGCAGATAATAACCTCCCAATAAACCAATAAAGGGAAAGTCCGGACCGACACCCCGAAAGCGGGTAACTACAATATAAGTGAAGACAGCCAGCATAAGCAGGAAGATGGAGATAATCTCCCCTTTTATACCCGCCCGGTGCGAGGCCTGTCCCCGCTGGGTGGCCCGGGGGGTGGTTTTACCCTTGGAGCTGCCCTTTACGCTGGCCGAAGCCCGGGTAGTTTTTCGGGAACTGTTCTTTTTCTTTTCCATCCCTTATTCGCTCCCAATATTAAAAGGTTTACAGACCAACCAGTGGCAAAATACTCTTAACATTACTCTTCGTGTATTACAGCAGAAATCCTTTATACCATATTAAGACCTAAGCCAGAGCTACATACAGCAGGGTAAGCGCCCCTACCCCCCAACAATAATAGGAAAAGACCGAGAGACGCCCCTGGCGCACCAAATTCATAACCACTTTGATAGCCAGATAGCCAAAGAGAGCCGCTACGATCGGGCCAGCTATATATGGTGCCACCAGATGAGCCGGAATCCCTTTTCCCAGAGCATCTGACAGTTCGAAAACAGCCGCCCCGAGTATCACCGGTATGGAAAGTAAAAACGAAAACCGGGCCGCCAGTTCCCGATCCAACCCGGCCAACAGGCCACCCGCAATAGTTGAACCCGAGCGGGAGATACCGGGCAAGATGGCCAGAGCCTGCATCAAACCGATAAATATGGCATTACCATAGGTCGTTTCCTCAATTCCCTTTAGATTAAACATGTTCAGCGACAAGTATTCCGAAAACTTTAGAATAAAGCCGGTAAACAATAATCCAAGGCCCACCACCAGAAGAGACTCAAAGGCAGATTCAATCTGCGGGGCCAAAAGGTAGCCTGCCAATCCGGCCGGTATGCAACCAACCAGGATCAGATAGGTCAACTTGTTCAGGGGCTTTCTTAAAATGGCAACAATATCGCTCCAAAAGGCAATAAATACTGCCACCAGGGTCCCCAGGTGTACGAGTACATCAAAGGTCAGGGGTTCTTGTGCCGCATTAAAGATATGCTGGAAAATAACCAGGTGTCCTGAACTGCTTACCGGCAGGAACTCGGTTAGTCCTTGTACTGCACCGAGAACAATGGCCTCCCATAACGTCAAAACGCATCTCCTCCAATATAGGGTGACCCCGCCGATAGCGGGGTCTTCCCAGATTGCCAGTCATCATTATAACATACCGCCGCTTTATTCTCGCTCGTAAATACCACAAAAAAAGCGCGCCCTTCGCGCGCCGAGGGTGTCGAAAAAGTCGACACCCTGTCAGCCTGGTTACGCCTGTTTAATGCTTAACTCCAGGGTTACAACTTTTCCAGGTTGATAGTTGGCGTAGAGATAGTCCTGGGGATCAGTACTGACTACCTGCAGCACCCTTACCTGATCTACGTCAACCACCTCCCCCAGAATATGCCCCCCCGAAGGAAGTTTTAACCTGACTTGTTGTCGTTTGGTGGCCATGTCGGTCAGTAACTCAACCGGGTCGGGATAGTAGAAGATCACTGCAACATCCCCCCCAGCTTCTCCTTCAGCTCGTCCATTTTCTGCACCGCATCCTTGATTCCCCCCACTGCATCCATAAGACCGCACTCCACTGCGTCATCTCCCACCAGTACCGTTCCGATATCCCTCGCCAGATCGCCGGTCTTGAACATCAATTCGCGAAATTTGTCCTCCGTAACGTGAGAATGTTCCACCACAAAACGCACCACCCGGTCCTGCATCTTGTCCAGGTATTCATAGGTCTGCGGCACGCCGATGACCAGACCGGTCAAGCGTATGGGATGAATAGTCATGGTTGCAGAAGGGGCAATAAATGAATAGTCCGTGCTAACGGCAATGGCTGCTCCTATAGAATGTCCTCCACCCATAACAATGGATACAGTTGGTTTGGAAAGGCTGGCAATCATCTCCGCCAGAGCCAGGCCGGCTTCCACATCTCCCCCTACGGTGTTCAGGACTACCAGCAGTCCTTTAATCTGAGGATTCTCCTCCACCGCGAGCAGCTGGGGGATAACATGTTCGTACTTGGTTGTTTTATTTTGGGGCGGAAGGACCATATGCCCCTCTACCTGGCCGGTTATGGTCAAGCAATGGATATCGCTCTTAAAGGCGGGCAGTTCCATCTGCCCCAGTTCTTTTATGTTTTCCAGTTTCTCCTCCGGGCTGCTCTCGGCAGGCGTAGCCTCTCTCATATTCAAAACAGGAACACTCCCTTCTTGCTGCAATTACTACTTTAATTTAGGGTGTCCCCACGCCCGGAAAAAATGCACCGGACAGTACGGTCTGTTCTCCCGGATTAATTACTGGCCGCGTACGATAAGAAAACCCACCCTACCCTTGCGGGTCTGGTGGGTTCAAAATCCTTGTGCCAGGATGACCGATAGAGGTGCGGGCTTTACCAGTCAGCCTCTATACTTCCATAATAATGGGGAGTATCATCGGACGCCGCCCGGTCTTCTCGAACAGATGCTTGCCCAGCCGTTCACGGATCTGAGCTTTCATCACCGCCCATTCAGTAATGTGCTTCTTCGCACAAACATCCAAGGCCTCCCGGACTCTTTCCTTGGAGTCCTCAATAAGCTGTTCCGACTCGCGGACATAGACGAAACCACGGGTTACTATATCGGGGCCGGCCACTACCTCACCGCTATCCTTGTTGATGGTAACCACTACTATAATAATCCCATCCTGGGAAAGCTGTTTGCGATCACGCAGAACAATATTCCCGACATCGCCAACTCCCAGCCCATCCACCAGGATTTTACCGGCAGTAACCTTGCCCGTAATGGCCGCTTTTTTCTTGCCCACCTCGATAATCTGGCCGTTTTCTGCCACAAAAATGCGCGACCGAGGAATTCCGAGGCTTTCGGCAAGTTTCGCGTGTTTCATCAGGTGACGATACTCACCGTGGACGGGAATAAAATAACGGGGCCGGATCAGGTTCAGCAGGATCTTAAGTTCTTCCTGAGCTGCGTGTCCTGATACATGAACCCCCATCGTCTTCTCATAAATGACTTCAGCACCCTGGCGGAAGAGAAGATCTACAGTTCTGGCCACCAGTTTTTCATTTCCCGGAATCGGTGTGGCCGAGATAATAACGGTATCGCCAACCTCAATACCCACCCAGCGGTGATCAGCCGTAGCCATGCGGGTAAGGGCTGACATGGGTTCCCCCTGGGATCCGGTAGTCACAATGACCAACTCGTTGCCAGGGTATTTACCGATATCCTCCATATCAACCAGGATATTATCAGGAATATCCATATATCCCAGTTCATTTGATATCTTTATATTGTTTACCATGCTACGTCCAACCACAGCTACCTTGCGACCATATTTCTGTGCAGTGGCAATAGCTTGTTGGATACGGTGAACATTGGAGGCAAAGGTAGTTACAATTATTCTTCCTTCACATTTGCCGAACATCTCGTCAAAAGTATTGCCTACCACCTTCTCCGACATGGTAAACCCGGGCCGATCCGCATTGGTACTGTCACCCATCATGACCAGTACCCCTCTTTCGCCCAACTCAGCTAGCTTGCGGAAGTCCACTACCTGTCCGTCCACCGGGGTTTGATCAAGTTTGATATCACCGGTGTGCAGAATAATACCCAGCGGGGTATGAATAGCAATTCCCATGGAATCCGGAATACTATGACTGACGCGGAAAAATTCGATCTCAAAGGGGCCGATCTTGATATAGTCTCTCGGTCTTACCACATTAAGCCGCACTTTATTAAGGTCATGTTCCCGCAGTTTTCCTTCCACTATACCCAGAGTCAAACGGCTGCCATAGACAGGAACATCTATCTCTTTTAACACATAGGGAAGCGCTCCGACATGGTCTTCGTGGCCATGGGTTAGAAGAATAGCCTTAACCTTATCCCGGTTTTCCAGCAAGTAGCTAATATCAGGGATAACTACATCAATTCCCAGCAGTTCTTCTTCGGGAAACATCAGACCGGCATCGATTAAGATGATACTGTCTTCGTATCGAATCACCGTCATGTTCTTCCCTATTTCCCCCAATCCGCCCAAGGGAATAATCTGAACGCGGGAATCCGTCTCTGACACTTAACCACCTCCTTTATTCAGTTTTTGCTCCGCACATAACGCCACTAGCTTATTATAGCTGAAAGAAGTTTCCAGCACAACTCATTCCCAGCCCCAGGAATACCGGGCTTTATGTAAAAAACGGGGTAAGAACCACCCCGCTACCTGTTACTAAAGTAACTGCAGGTTTTGCAGTACTTCCCTGATCTGAGCCTTCTCTGCATCAGTGGCCCCGGTAAGGGGCAGGCGAAGCCCTCCTACATCATGGCCCAGCATATTGAGAGCCTCCTTCAGGGGCACGGGATTGCTGGTAATAAAAAGCCCGCGGAATAACGGGAAAAGCCGCAAATGAATCCTGGTGGCAGTCAATACATCGCCCGCGAAAAAGGCCTCCATCATTTTTCTCATCTCATTTCCCACCAAATGTGAGGCAATGCTCACCACCCCCGCAGCACCCAATGCCAGTAAAGGCAGAGTCAAAGAATCGTCACCGGAGTAAACCAGGAAATCTTCCGGAACCAGATTCTTGAGCAATGATACCTGGTCCATGCTTCCGCTGGCCTCCTTCACGGCCACAATATTATCTATCTCCGCCAGGCGCCCCACGGTCTGGGGTAGAAGATTAGCGGCCGTGCGGCCCGGAACGTTATACACCATAACCGGGCAGGAGACACCCTCGGCAATGTTTCTAAAATGACTATATAGGCCTTCCTGACTGGGCTTGTTATAATATGGGGTTACCAGCATGATACCGTGGACACCCAGTTTCTCTGCCTCCCGGCTCAGTTCCAGACTGGCCGCAGTGCTGTTGCAGCCGGTTCCGGCCCATACCTGGACCCGGTCGCCCACTTTTTCGTTCACCGTTGCATAAAGACGGAGCTTTTCCCCGGCAGTCAGTACCGGGGACTCACCGGTGGTTCCGCAAACTACAATACCCTCACTACCATTTTTACATAAGTATTCTGCAAGTTCACCGGCCCTTCCATAATTGACTCTCTGCTCGGAGTCATAAGGAGTGATCATAGCTGTTAACAACCTGGCAGCTGACACTTCAAAACCACCACCAATTCATTTATTCCCTAATTCAAATTGATCATGAAGCGCCTTTACAGCGGTCTCCATGTCTTCCTTCTTTACCAGACACCAGATATTGGTATAGGAATCCCCTGATTGCAGGATAGGCACGCCATGGCTGCTTAATGCCTCAACCACCCGGGCCATAACCCCCGGGATTCCAGTCATGGCAGCTCCCACCACCGCAACCTTGGCACAATTCAGCTCCAGTTCCGGAACCAGTTCCAGGCTCTTCAGAACCCCCACCGCCCGGGTGGCCAGATCGGCAGGGACCGTGAATAATATCACTTCCGGCTGAACGTTTATAAAATCCACGCTTATACCGGCCTGAGCCAGGGATTTGAAAACCCTTAATTCCACGTCTTTTTGCTCTGTGATCTGTCCATGACTCAGCCTTATCCGGGCCAGGTCCGAAGTGTAGGTTATTCCGGTAATCAAGCGATCGTGAATAAATTGCCGTTCTTTGCTGTTACCCAGGATCTGGTTACTAACCAGAGTGCCTATGGACCCGGATGTTGTAGAGCGGACCCGCAAGGGAATATTAGCCTGCATAGCGATCTCCACCGCCCGGGGGTGTATTACTTTGGCACCTTCCCGGGCCAACTGGCAGACCTCATTATAAGTTACAGAATCCAGTAATCGTGCATTGCTAACGATGCGGGGGTCGGCTGTCATCACCCCGTCCACATCGGTAAAAACATCTATAACCTTTGCGGCGAGTGCCACTCCCAGGGCACTGGCAGTAGTATCGCTGCCCCCCCGTCCCAGGGTGGTTATCTCCCCGCCTTCACTTATGCCCTGAAATCCGGCCACCACCGGTGTTACATTATTTTCCAAACAGTGCATGATGGAGCCCGGGTTAACATAAACAATATGGGCATTCCCGTGGTCTCCGTCGGTTACAATCCCTGCCTGCTGACCGTTAAACAGCCGTGCCTCTATTCCCATCCCGGAGAGCTGACAGGCCAGCAGGGTTCCGGAAATGAGTTCACCACAGGACATGAGAAGGTCCAATTCCCTTGGTGATGGATGAGGATTTACCTCTTTAGCCATCTTGATCAGAGTATCAGTAGCATAGGGGTCCTTCTCCCTGCCCATCGCCGAGACCACCGCCACAACCTTAAAGCCCTCCTCTATGGTGCGGCTGATAATCTCACAGACCCGGGCGCGCATCTCTGCCGTATGGAGTGAAGTACCCCCGAACTTCTGTATAGCTACTTCCAATACTCACACCTTCTCAATCAATAAAGACCTCTGTCGACTGCCACCTCGGCAATCTGAATAGCATTCGTGGCAGCACCTTTGCGAATCTGGTCAGCGCAGACCCAGAGGACGATACCATTTTCCGCAGAAATATCCGGGCGTATTCTGCCCACGAAAACCTCATCATGGTTGGAAGAATAAAGTGGCATTGGATAAGTGTTCGTCGTCGGATCATCCTGGACCACCACCCCGGGAGACCGGGACAGGATTTCCCGCACCTGGTCTATCGTCAGGGGTTGTTCCGTCTCCAAGGAAATGGATTCGGAATGACTGCGATAAACCGGTACCCGCACTGCGGTAGCAGCAATTTTCATCGTCGGTGCATGCATTATCTTGCGGGTTTCCCAGACCATCTTCATTTCTTCCCGGGTATATCCCTCATCAACAAACTCATCTATGTGCGGAATCAGGTTAAAAGCTATCTGATACTGAAATACATTGGCCTGTGATTCCTCGCCGTTTATTGAGGCCCGGGCATTCTGTTCCAGCTCATCCAATCCGGCTTTACCGGCACCGGACACTGCTTGATAGGTGGATACCACCACCCTTTTCAGGGGTGAAACCTGGTGGATAGGATTAATCGCTACC
Organism: uncultured Syntrophomonadaceae bacterium; assembly: GCA_964563775.1. GTDB lineage: Bacteria > Bacillota > Syntrophomonadia > Syntrophomonadales > Syntrophomonadaceae > CAZLYH01. Next base: position 58,180 of record CAZLYH010000002.1, read on the forward strand.
ACCATGATGGTGGTAGAACAGTTCGGGTTGGCAATGATTCCTTGATGCAAGGCAATATCTTCCGGATTCACTTCCGGAACTACCAGGGGAACGCCCTCCTGAAGACGGAAAGCATAACTATTGTCTATTACCAGACAGTTATTCTTTACTGCCAGCGGAGCCAGCTCTTTACTGACCTCACTACCCACGGCAAACATCGCAATATCTGCCGATTTAAAAGCATCAGCACTAACCGCCCTGGCTTTAAAAGTATTTCCCCGGAAATATACCGGTGTTCCTGCTTCGCTGGGGGCAGCAAGGCAGATTAAATCATCTACCGGAAAGTTTCTTTCTTCCAGAATCTTGATCATTTCCTGTCCAACTGCTCCGGTGGCACCCACAACCGCGATGCGAATTCCCATAAGGCGTGCAACCTCCTATAAAACATCTGCTAGATATTGTAACACAACCATTTTAGCGTCCTCAACAAATTAGAGTGGCCCCAGCAGGACCGGTTGGATTTGTTTGCCTTGAAGTGCACAGATAATGGTGTCGGCGATCTGCTCCATATCCGCGACCAGCGAGTTGGCCTTAACTAGTGGATTATCCTGGCGAAAAGGTACAAAGTAGATATTTTTCATATTAATTAACATGCCGATATTCCGAGCGTTAACGCCCAGGGCATCATTGGTAGAAATAGCAATCACTACTGGCCGGAGGTTTCTCAGTTGCGCCTTTACCGCCATCAACGCAGGGGAATCTACGATCCCATTGGCCAGTTTGGCAATGGTATTGCCGGTAGCCGGAGCTACTACTATGACATCCAGTAGCTTCTGGGGGCCAATGGGTTCAGCTTCTACTATGGATTCAATCAAAGGCTGATTGGTTATTTCACCTATTTGTTTTTTCAGGTCCTCAACCTGATAGAAACGGTTGTTAACTTCGCTTACAGTGTAAGAAAAAATAGGATAAATGAGAGCCCCCTCATCCCGAAGCCTTTTTAGCTGCGGAATGACTTCGGGAATAGTGCAATGAGAACCCGTTAGAACGGTCCCTATTTTCACACCCTGTAGACGGGCAATTTCAGCTTGCATCATTTTTAAAAACACCTCCCTAGCCAAACAAAAGGTTTTCATCCAGATGTGCCAGTTCTTCGATAATTAGGCTGGGTATCACTTTGGCCAGGACCTTGCCGGCGCGTACCGGGGCAACTTTGCCGGGCAGACCAGGGGCCAGTATTGCCTTCAATCCGAAAGAATTGGCAGCTTCAAAATCAGTTCCCCCCGGTTGGGTGGCCAGGTCTATAATTACCACATCGGGATTGGCATACATCAGGATTTCCCGCTCCAATACCAGGCTGGGAACCGTATTAAATACAATGTCACAGCCATTAACCAGATCCCGTAATTCGTTAAAGCCAGCGCGCCTGCACCCCATTTCATAAGCCCGGGCCAATTGACCGGGATTACGGGCCACTACGGTTACTTCTGCTCCCAGAGCTTTGAGCGTTCGGGCCAGGGTTATTCCCACTCTTCCAAAGCCAATAACGCAACTATGACTACCGTGGATGGTAATCCTGGTTTCTTCCATCGCAATTTGAATAGCTCCCTCCGCAGTAGGGATGGAATTCATAATGGCCAGTTCATCTTCTTCGATAATTTCCTTCAGGGTAAAGTTGTATTTTTTTGACCAATCTTTCAGATAAGGCTGCGCAGATCCGATTATGATCAGGGCATTTGGGGCCATGGTGGAGATAGCCTTTTCAGTAAGCCTTAATTCCTCTGTAGCGTATACCGCCCTGATTTTGCCATCGGAACTGGTTCCGGGAACCGGCAGAATAATAACCTCAGTTCCCCAACAGGCTTCCTCCACGGTGTTGACGGTAAAGGCTCCGTGAGGTACCTTTCCGCGGGGAAATCCCGCTACCACCACCGTAGCGCCCATTTTCACCAATTCGCAGATTAAAATTAGCTCCCGGTCATCTCCACCTAGTACAGCTATTTTGATCCCGGACAGCACTGAACTCACCCTGATTCCTCCTTGCGGCAAGAATTTGCGGCTACAATTAATAGCATTATATGTACACCGGATCAGGCTGGTGCTTGTCTGCCGATACGAGCAGCTGGTGTTACCATGCGAAGTCTAGGCGACGGAATATTTATGCATCCCAACCAGGGCATTATTTTTTCGGAGTAGAATTATCGTTTTAAAAACAGAAAAAGAAAAACCAGCCGGTAAACCGACTGGCTTCTATATGCACGCACTACGTGGAAAAGTATGTTACCTTAGATTAAATTTTCCATTCCATAAACTAATCCGGTGCGCTTAACCATCATCTTCACCACCATCAGAACACCGGGCATAAACCCAACCCGGTCCAGGGAATCATGGCGGATTTTCAGGCTTTGGCCCGGCCCCCCAAAGATAACCTCCTGATGAGCGATCAAGCCCGGCAGACGCACACTATGAATGCGGATCTGATTGACCTCGCCCCCTCTGCTGCCGGCAACCTTTTCGAATTCGCGGATGCTGCGGGGAGGACGACTGCCCCTGCTTTCACTGATCATCTCCGCCGTTTTAATGGCAGTCCCAGAGGGAGCATCCATCTTCTGATCATGGTGCAACTCGATTATCTCCACATCGGGAAGGTAACGAGCCGCTTCCCGGGCGAACTTCATCATCAGCACTGCCCCAATAGCAAAGTTAGGGATTACCGCTACTCCGGTATTCATCTCCCCGGCCAGCTTTTCCAATTGCTGCAACTCCACCTCATTAAGCCCCGTTGTCCCTACTACACAGGTAACCCCCTGGCGCAGAGCGGTGCGGGTATTATTAAAAACGGCCTGAGGGTTAGTAAAATCCACCATCACATCCGGGTGTAGTGTTTCAAGCACCCGGTCCAGGTCATTTTCCACCTTCATAGTCAGCCCGGGAATACCAGTAAGCTCCTCCAGGCTCTCCCCCCGCGCCCGCACATCTACCGCAGCTACCAGCTCAGTTTCTTTATCTTGTGCGATCGCCTTTACTGTTTCCAGGCCCATTTTCCCAAGAGCCCCGGTGACGATAACCCGGATTGCTTCAGACATACCAATAACTACCTCCTACTTACTAATTATGTTTTATTATCTCGCCGGTGCCATGGTCCAAGTTTAAATGTAAAACAAAAACCCTGAGTACCAGCTTATACTGCTATTTCACATACAGGCGGGCCTGCTCGACAACATATTTAATGATTTCCTGCACCATACGACGCTCCGTAAAATTCATATTATATGGAAGGCTTCTATATTTGTCCATCGCTCTTATGAACTGCCGCGCATAGCCGATTTCACTGCGGATTTTGTCCAGCGCCGCCCCTTCCGTCCTGGTATGGGCATAAAGGCGTTCCAGATGCTCCAGAATAGCGTCTTCCCGGTTATTCAACGCCACCACCGCTGCTTCTTCCAATAATTCATGTTTTTCCAGATCAAACCCCAAAAAAGCTCGTACCAGTTCGGAACGCTTTTTGTTATCCCTGGTCAGAAGAATATCTGCGCTTATTTCTTTCTTGTGCGCTTCCAGGGCTACAACCTGTTCCAATATGCCCTTATAAAGGGCCATGACCATCTCGGTCATTCATCTTCCCCCCCGGTTGGCCTCTTCTATTTTTTCGTCTTGTACACTCAGGATTCCTGCCAAATAAAAGATGTACAATTTGTAACCCCGGGCCAGGGGTGGTATACTCTTGCTGGTAACAGGCAGGAGGGACAATATGCCTTTTGATGGACTGACAATTCAAGCCGTAACCCGCGAACTGGATAGTATCCTGGTAAATGGCCGTATCGATAAAATACACCAGCCGGAAAAGGACGAAATAATCCTTGCTATTCGCACTACCGGTTCAGGAACGGTTCGTCTCCTCATTTCCGCCAACCCGCGCTGGGCCAGAGTCCATCTCCTTAATAACCGCAAAGAAAACCCGGTCACCCCGCCCGCCTTTTGCATGCTTCTGCGCAAGTACCTGGAAGGCGGTAAAATAAAAGCGGTTCGCCAGGTGGGAATGGACAGGGTTGTTCACCTGGTAGTGGAAGCCATGGACGATTTCCGGGAATGGCGGGAAAAGCTCTTAGTCTGTGAATTTATGGGCCGACATTCCAATATCATTCTCATTAATCCGGAGAATAATGCGATTATCGACGCTATCAAGAAATACGGCAGTGACCTCAGTTCTTACCGGGAGGTGCTTCCGGGTAAGGAGTATGTCACTCCCCCCGATCAGGGAAAACTAAACCCTTTGGAATCTTCCGTCGAAGACTTTATGAACCGGATAATGGGGACCAATCTCAACACCTCCCTGGCAGAAGCTCTTTTTGCAGCCCTGGCAGGTGTGAGTCCCTATTCCGCTGGTCAGTTTTGTACCCAGGCCGGGATTGACCCGGATACTCCCCTGGACCAGTGTGGTGAATACGAACTGACCCGGGTTTATCAAAAAATGAAAACCACTTTGTCCTCTCTGGTAGATGGAGAATATCACCCCTTGGTCGCCTTAGGTGTGAACCACCAGCCTCTGGAATTTGCACCATACCCGTTGGAAGGGCTGCCTGCGGGTTCATCCGGGGTGGAATGTTCCACCATGAATCAGGCCTGTGACTTGTACTTCGGCAAAAAGCTGGAAGTCCAACAACTAAACTCTATGAAATCCAATCTCAGCAAACACATTAAAGGCTTCCTCGATCGGCTTTACCGGAAACGATTCCTCCAGGAGGGAGATCAGGTCCGAGCCAGGGACAGTGAGGTATATAAGGATTGGGGAGAGCTGCTTACCGCCTACGCCCACCAGTTAAACAAAGGCGATCGGGAGGCGGTACTGGATGATTTCTATAGCGGAGAAAAGGTGATTATACCGCTGGAGCCTCGCTTCGCCCCCATTCAGAATGCCCAGAAGTACTTCAAGGTTTACAACAAGAGCCGCAAAACCCTTCGCCATCTGGAACATCTAATGGCGCAGAACCAGGAGGAAATCGACTACCTGGAGACCGTAATGGTCACTATTCAGCAGGCCGAAAGCCGCGATGAGATTTTCGAAGTCATTGAAGAACTGGAAAAGGAAGGCTATCTGAAAGAGCGTTCCCAGCGCCGCCAGCGAAAATTGCTTAAGAGCCAGCCACGCCGCTTTATGTCCTCAGAAGGGCTGGAAATCCTCGTGGGCAGAAACAACCGTCAAAATGACACCCTGACCCTGCGGCAGGCCAATCCTTATGACCTGTGGCTGCATACCCAGAAGATTCCCGGAACCCACGTCATCATTCGTATGCAACCAAACAACGGTGACATTAACCTGGTTCCCGATTCCACTCTGGAAGAAGCTGCTTCCCTGGCCGCGTATTTCAGTCAAGCGGAAAACTCCAGTAAGGTACCGGTCGACTACACCTTTAAGATAAATGTACGCAAACCCGGCGGCGCCAAGCCAGGTATGGTCATCTACGACAATTACTGGACCATCTACGTTAACCCCCAGGACGACAGAGTCAAAAGACTCTTGTCAGGCTTGTAAAAGACCTGATGGGAGATTTTTAAAGCAACCTTGATTCAGGGTCCATTTACCCTTTGGAAGCGCCCCTAACAAATGTAACGGGCGCGTTCGCCGCCTATAAGGCGGGGACGGGTGCGGGCCATGGACAGATGGGCGTGTCCCAGAGTATTAATGCTAACCCGTACCGGCACTGCCACCCGGCGCAGGTGCATACCAATGAAAGTATCACCGATATCTATTCCCGCATGGGCAGCAATGCTCTCCACCATAACCGGACTTTGGAAATGCTCATAACAATAGGTGGCAAACCCTCCCCCGGCCCGCAGATGAGGAACCACGTTGACAATTTCCAGGTTGTACTTCTGTGCACACTCCTCCTCTACGACCAGCGCACGGTTGATGTGCTCACATCCCTGAACCGCCAGAAAAATTTGCTTTTCCTGCAGACGGGGCATTATCCCGTTATAGACCGCGCCCGCGATTTCCATATTCCCGGCACGCCCAATTCGTTCCCCCTGAATCTCGCTAGTGCTGCATCCCACCACCAGGATTTGTCCTGCCTTCAATTGGGCGACCTCCAGCAGCTCACCAAGGGCGGTTCCAATACCAACGGTTAACCTTTCCAAATCCTTTTGTTCCAAGCTTTTCACTCCTTCATGTTTGCCAGGTCTCCACTGCGCGTCCCCGGGGACCTGTTTCATCCATTAAAAAGGTACACAGAGCAGCAATTAGAGACGAAACGGAAAAAATAACTATTGTATAACGCAGGGTAATCTGTTCGGCCAGCCTGCCGCCCAGCCAGGGCGAGAGAAACGCGGCCAGAAACCCCAGCGAAAGCATAATCGCATAAACAGCCCCCACCTTGGGGGGATTCATGTTTTTAAACTCCATGGGCATGGTAAAAAGCGCCGGTGCCCAGCCGGCATTACCAAACCCCGCTGCCGCAATGCCCAGCAAACGCAGTTCCCCCCTACCAAAAATGGCCGCTAAAGTTCCCACAAAGATTAGGATGTGCATGGGCCAGGTAAAAGGCCTACGTAGTCCCACCCTGCTCATCCATACTCCGCAGCCCAGACCAGCGACAATCCCTGCCACCGGGAACAGTGCGGTCAGACGGGAAGCCTCTCCCAGAGCCAGTCCCGCTTCCAGAGTAAAAAAAGTGGGCAGCATTGATGTCAAAAACTGAAAGCTCCACATATCACAGGCCTCGGCCAGGCTAAGCAACCTGACCTGCCGGTCCTTCCATACCTCGCGGAACAGACGGAACGTACCAGGGCCTTCAACTTCATCTGGCGGGCGGACGGCAACCGGATCACGCCCCAGTATGGTCCATAACAAGGCGGCCAGGGCCATATACACCCCCCAGGCTACAATAGTCAACCTCCAGGAGTTACCCAGCCAAGCATAGAGAGGCACGGTAAACACAAAAGTAATGACCGTAGCAACGTAGGGTAAGACGGAATTAATGGTATTCAGGTAAGGCCTCTCCTTTTCCGAAAACCACTCCATAATAACCACCCCGGATACGGGAAGACACAGTCCAAAGCCAATGCCCACCAGCACCCGACTGAAAAAAAGCCCGCCAAAACTCTGCACCAGGTAGGTATAGACAGCTCCGGCCGCCATTAGCCACAGCCCATAAGTAAAACACTTTTTTACCCCGATCCGTTCGACTAGAAGTCCTCCCACCACCCCAAACAGCGCCACCAGCAAACAAACCACCGACATGACCAGCCCGCCCCGGGCCAGGGAAAGATTTAAATCTTTCATAATAATGGTTAATAATGGTGAAGGCAGAAACCACAGCACATTTAAACCAGTCAGCCCGGCGAACAGAATAACCGCCAGCAGCCAGCGATAATAGTAAGAAATCATGCTTTTCCCTTTCATGGCCTGTCAATCAATTTATCGTTAAAAGCACTTTCAGAGAACACTCATCTTTATTAAGGTCCTCTCATAGTGTGCAAATTTAGCCAGTCTTTTTATACATAGTAACCGCAGGAATTGGTGGGGCAATGATTTTTCCTCCTGATCAAAAAAGAGACCACATATGTGGTCTCTTTTTTATATCAGGAGTCGGTAAGGTTCATCCGCCTGCTGGTCAATTTTATTCTTCCATTTTAACTAACTTTCCAAATCCCATCGCGCTCCAAGGCTTCCCAGTCTACTATCAATGCTCTAACTTCCTGACCGTTATATCCAGGCTTTGATTGCTGGGCAACATAACCCCGGTCAATTAACCTGCTGAGTGCCGCACTGAGTTGTTTGGGGTCCTGCCCGGATATCTTGGCACATACTTCCACCGTTTTGCCAAACGTGGGGAACTTATTTTGCTCTTCCACACCCTTCATGGACTGCAGCAGAAAACTGTAGTCAAAATTAAAACTCGGCTCAATCTCTACCCACCAATTGGCGACCTCTTTCAGGGAATGGCTAAAACTGCCTTTTACCCCGTAAACCCCGACCACCTTATCATGAAAAGTTTTAAGATGGGCAATGACGCTGTGAAAATGGCCATCCCCCGTTACCAGAACAAATTGTTCAATGTTGGGACTCATAATCATAGTCTGGTAGATGTTGTCCAGCATTATAAAATCGGTGTGGTCTTTACGGTTGAAAGTATTCAGATTTTGACAATTAATGATGCTGGTTGTAAAGCGTCTAATCTTCGGTAATTCCTGCTTAATAGGATCATTGGCAAAGTCTCCAAATACAGAAAACTGATTCAAGACGCCTCTTTGTTTGAGATCATTCAAAAGACCATCAATGTCTGGGCCCAAGCTTTTCTGATTTATCAACGAATAGTACCAGTGTTCGTAATCAACAAAAAGCGCCGTTACCGGTCTGTCGTTCACAAAGAACCTCCTTTTTGCAGACAGGCTTTCAATTGTCAAAGAACCTTCCGACCCTTGCTTCTAATATATATCATACCAGCCTTTTTTACCCGGGAAAAATGACGAAAGCCTCAAAATTTTTTAGTCTTAAAAACCGAATGGCAGCCACCGGAGAATTTCCATTCCCTGGCCGCCGCCATCAAAGCTGCCCCAACCTAACACTGCAGCTCACAACTCCACTTCCACAGTGCCATCAGGGTTCTCCTTAACCCGGCTATCCGGTTCCAGGATGTAGATTTTATGATTTACATCATCGATAGCTACTTCCCGGTTAATAAGAGTAGCGACCTCTTCCCTGGTAACCAGAGTGCGGATCTGGACCCCGTTGTCATATATTTGCAGGGTTAACTGGCCATGATCCCGGGTAATGACCTTGTGAACATGGTGCTGGTAAGGCTTCATGAATACGTATTCATAACCACCTTCGGCAAACTGCATTTCCCGGCCATTAAGAAACACCCGCACAGTTCCCCCTCCTTTTTCAGCCGCGGCTTCCCGGCTTAACTGCAGGCAGCTTCCCTTCCTGGCACATAGGGCAGGAGGATACTTCCCAGGACTCAATATCCATGGTTAATACTGCTTCCTGCTTGACCCCAAAACTCACCTTTCCATTGCTGCGGTCCACCAGCACCCCAACTCCTGCTACCTTGCCCCCGAAAGTATTTACAACCTTGATAACCTCGCACACCGACCCACCGGTGGTGACAACATCTTCCACCACCAGCACCCGCTCACCCGGCTCGATCATAAAACCGCGCCGTAAAACCATTTCCCCTTCCATCCGCTCGGTAAATATGGCGGGTACTCCCAGTTGACGGGCCACCTCGTAAGCAACAATAATACCGCCCATGGCCGGGCCAATGACCACATCGATATGGTCATCGCGAAACGTATCAGCCAGATGACGAGCCAGGATTTCGGTATATTCGGGATACTGCAAAACCTGGGCACACTGCATATAACGATCACTGTGCCTACCGGAAGTAAGGACAAAATGTCCCTCCATAAGCGCTCCGCTATCCGTAAAAACCTTTACCGCCTCTTCTTTACTCAACATCCTTCTATCCCTCCAGCTCTGCAATAATTTTCCGCACCGCTTCCACCGGGTCGGAAGCCTGAGTGATGGGACGGCCGATTACCATGAAATCAGCCCCCAAATCCAGGGCCTGCCGGGGAGTCGTTATCCGCTTCTGATCGTTACTGGCCGACCAGTCCGGACGTATGCCCGGGGTAACGATCTTAAAATCAGGCCCACAGGCCTGGCGTATGGCTTCAATCTCACGAGGTGAGCAAACCACCCCACCGATACCACAATCTCGGGCCATTTCAGCCCATTTTACTACCACATCCTGCACCTTCATCCCCGCAATCAACATGTCTTCTTCCAGCTCCGACTGGCCTATACTGGTTAAAACAGTAACCGCCAGAATAAGCGGAGGTTCGTTTCCCTTTTGCTCCGCCTCCCGGGCAGAAGCCTCCGCCACTGCCCGCATCATTTCCCTTCCTCCTGCGGCATGGACGTTAAACATGTAACATCCCAACCGGGTCAGGACTTTACCGGCTGCGGCCACGGTATTGGGAATATCATGAAATTTAAGATCGACAAAGACCCTTCCCCCCAGGTCCTGAATCCGGGTCACTATACCTGGCCCGCAACTGTTGAAAAGTTGCATCCCGACCTTGAAGGCGCCCACATAACCGGCCAACTTTTCGACCAGTGCCAGGGCTTCCCTTTCCCCATCGACGTCCAGCGCCAGAATAATTCTTTCCCTAGACTGCAAGCTTTTTCCTCCTTAATAATTAACCTGATCCCCCTACCCACGGTTCAGGCTAGCGTTACCGGACAGCTGCCCCAACCAGTTCAGTGATACTGGTCAGGTTCTCCCGGAGCAGATACTCCCGCAGGCCCCCGGCTACTTCATTGGCCACCCGGGGATTAACAAAGTTACCCGTACCGATGGAAACGGCACTGGCACCCACCATAATAAACTCCAGAGCATCGGTGCTGTTCATTATGCCCCCACCCCCAAGAATAGGCAGGTCAACTTCCTGGTAGACCTGGTAGATCATGCGCAGGGCCACCGGTTTAATGGCCGGACCGGAAAGCCCCCCGAAAATATTCCCCAATATAGGCCGACGCTTTTCTACGTCTACTGCCATACCCATCAAGGTGTTAATCATAGACAAGGCGTTGGCTCCCCCCTCCCGGGCAGCCCGGGCAATGGCTACAATATCACCCACATTGGGAGAAAGCTTGGGTATTATTGGCAAGGCCGTGGCCTCCCTGACCGCACTTACCACCCGGTAGACCATATCCGGATCAGTTCCGAACTGCAATCCCCCCGCTTTAACATTGGGACATGATATGTTCAGCTCTATACCCGCTACCCCATCATGGCCGTCGATTTTGGCCGCCACCTCGGCATAATCCTCCAGACTGTTGCCGGCAATATTGGCAATAACCGTAGCCCCGCGCGAGCGAAGGTAGGGCAGGTGTTCCTTTAAAAATACATCCACACCCGGATTCTCCAGACCGATGGCATTAAGCATTCCGGAGGGAGTTTCTACAATACGCGGAGGAGGATTGCCCGCTCGAGGTTCCAGAGTAGTACCCTTCACAATCACCGCACCTATCTCCGCTATGTCCAGGTAAGGTGCATATTCACTCCCGTAGCCGAAGGTCCCCGAGGCAACGGCAACCGGGTTATTCATCAAAATGCCTCCCAGATTTACCTTGAGATCTGGTTCTCGTCTGGAAGCCTGTGACTCTTTCGGCATTTTTACCTCCTTGGTGCAACATAATAAACCGGGATTCTACCTAACTACCTGCTCAAAGCCCATACACTTCATGTATGGGGAAAACCGGCCCATCCTTGCAGATCTTCACATAGCCGGCATCATCTGGTTTCAGCTTGCGGGAGCACCCCAGACATGCGCCTACACCACAGGCCATAGATTCCTCCAGAGATACCTCTCCGGCCAGGCCATGGTTCCGTGCCAAGGCAGCTACAGCAGCCATCATAGCCTCCGGTCCACAACAATAAACCATGTCAATTTCAGCCGGATTTACCTTCTTTTCCAGCAGGTCTACCACAGTACCTTTGAATCCCGCACTGCCATCCACGGTTGCGGGCAGTAAATCGACCCCCAGGCCGCGCAGCTTTTCCAGAGCTACCAGGTTGCGGAGGCTGTCTACCCCGTACAGAACCTTCACTCGACCATCCCGGGCCTTCAATTCCCTGGCCAGGAACAGCAGCGGGGCGATTCCCACACCACCTCCCACCAGAACCGCAGAAATATTTTCTTTCAGCGAGAATCCGCGGCCCAGGGGACCCATGACGTCAACATACTCCTTGGGCTTCACCCGGGAAAAGAGAGCGGTCCCTTTCCCTACCACCCGGTACAGCAGAGTGATACTACCCAGACGTTTATCAACATCGTAGAGACTGAGCGGACGCCGCAGCAAAGGAAAATTTTCCTGGGTGGAGCGAATATGCACAAATTGGCCCGGTGTGCATTCCTGCGCAATACCCGGCGCAATAAACTCCATTTCAAACATATCCCGGCTCATCTGGTTATGGCGAATCACCAGGCCTTTTTCCATAAATTGCATAGACCAATCCTCCAGTTGCCCTCTACTTCTACCTTTCTGCGACATATTCCTGCAGTGATTTTATTTCCATGGTACTAATCCTTTCTCCCTCCTGGATGACCTTTTGCACTACTCTGAGTGTATCCAGGGAAGTCAGGCAGGGCACATTCAATTCCACCGCCGCCCGGCGAATGTGGAAGCCATCGCTGAATTGCTTCCGGCCATGGGTCAAGGTATTCACCACAAAGTCCACCTTTCCTTCCCTGATAAGGTCGACGATGTTGGGTGAACCCTCCCGATATTTGTTTACCGTCTTCACTTCCACCCCGTGGTCACGCAAGGCCCGGGCGGTGCCCTCGGTAGCCACCAATTGGAAACCCATGGCGGCAAAATCCTCAAGGATCGGCACCGCTTCATCCTTATCCTTGTCCGCTATGGTGGCCACGATGGTTCCCCGCTGGGGTATTTCCACCCCGGCAGCCGACAATCCCTTGAATATGGCTGCTTTAAGGGAACGATCGATACCCATGACTTCACCGGTGGACTTCATTTCCGGTCCCAGAGTAATATCCACCTGTTCCAGCTTGTTAAAAGAGAACACCGGCACCTTTACAGCATAGAATCCTGGCGGGGATTGCAGTCCACCCTGATAGCCCTGCTCTGCCAAACTTCTCCCCAGAATGATTTCGGTGGCCAGTTGGACTAAAGGAACCCCGGTTACTTTGCTGATAAAGGGAACCGTACGACTGGAACGTGGGTTCACTTCTATTACATACAGCTCATTTTCGTATTCAACAAACTGAATGTTGATAAGACCTTTAACCCCCAGCTCCAGAGCCAGGCGGGTGGTATAGTCCACCACCTTGTCACGAATAGCCATGGTGAGGTCATGGGCGGGAAAAACGGCCGTGCTGTCCCCGGAATGGACCCCGGCCCGCTCAATATGCTGCATAATTCCCGGAATAAGCACCTGATTGCCGTCACAAACCGCATCAACCTCGATTTCCTTGCCCAGCAGATATTTATCCACCAGAACCGGGTGTTCACGGTTAACCTGCACTGCCGTCGCCATGTAATGCCTCAGTTCATCCACATTGTAAACAATCTCCATGGCCCGCCCGCCCAGAACATAGGAGGGACGTACCAATACCGGGTACCCGATCCGGTCCCCTACCTTAACCGCCTCTTCCACTGAAAAGACGCTTTTTCCCGGCGGACGGGGAATGCCCAGACGCTCCACCAGTTCATCAAAACGGTCCCGGTCCTCGGCCCGGTCGATACTATCCTGGGAAGTGCCCAGGATATTCACCCCGGCCTTGAACAAAGGACTGGCCAGGTTAATGGCGGTTTGACCACCAAACTGAACAATAACCCCTTCCGGCTGTTCTTCCTCAATGATATTCATGACATCCTCATAAACCAGGGGTTCGAAATAGAGGCGGTCCGAGGTATCAAAATCGGTGCTGACCGTTTCCGGATTATTGTTTACTATAATCGCCTTGATGCCTGCATCGCGCAACGCCCAGACCGCATGCACCGAGCAATAGTCAAACTCCACTCCCTGACCGATACGGATGGGGCCGGAGCCTATCACCAATATTTTCCGCGCGTTGGGGTCGTGCAGGGCTTCGTTCTCTTCTTCATAGCAGGAATAAAAGTAAGGGGTAACCGCATCGAATTCAGCGGCACAGGTGTCCACCAACTTGTAGGTGGGACGTATATTCATCTCCCGGCGCAGCTGGCGCACCTGTTTTTCATCCATCTTTTTCAGGTAAGCAATTTCACTGTCGGAGAAACCCATCTTCTTGGCATCCCGCAGTAAATCCTCATCCAGAGATGATTTTCTTAATCTTAGAGAGAACTCAAATATATTCTTGATTTTCTTAAGGAAGTACTTATCGATTTTGGTTATCTCCCAGATTTCATCAATCGAGAAGCCCCGATTAAAAGCCTCGGCAATAATAAAAATGCGCTCGTCGTCGGCATATTTCAGGCGATCGCGCAGTTCCTGGTCGGATGCATTGACCAGGTCCGGCAGGCTCAGGCCGGTGATACCAATTTCCAGAGAACGGATGGACTTCAGAAAGGCCGCCTCAAAACTGCGGTCGATGGCCATAACCTCTCCGGTAGCCTTCATCTGCGTCCCCAGACGGCGATCCCCGAATACAAACTTGTCAAAAGGCCAGCGCGGCACCTTTAAGACTACATAGTCAATAGCCGGTTCAAAACAGGCCGTGGTAGTACCGGTTACCACATTAGGGATTTCGTCCAGGTTATAACCGATAGCAATCTTGGTAGTCACCCGGGCTATGGGGTAGCCGGTGGCCTTGGAGGCCAGAGCGCTGGAGCGGCTCACCCGGGGATTGACCTCGATGACATAATAACGTTTACTGAAGGGATCCAGGGCAAACTGGACATTGCAGCCCCCTGCTACTTTCAGTCGGCGGATAATCCTGATAGAGGCGGCACGCAGCATCTGGTATTCCTCATCGGTCAGGGTCTGAGCCGGAGCTACCACGATACTGTCCCCGGTGTGAATGCCCACCGGGTCAATATTCTCCATACTACAGATGGTAATGCAGTTATCGGCAGCGTCCCGCATTACCTCAAATTCGATTTCCTTAAAACCGGCCACGCTGCGCTCAATCAAAGCCTGCTTGATAGGACTGCTTTTCAGCCCTTTGGTAACAATACGACGCAGTTCCTTTTCATTGCTGGCATTACCCCCACCGGTACCTCCCAGGGTATAGGCGGGTCGTACAATCACCGGATAGCCGATGCTATTGGCAAAGCGGATGGCTTCTTCCTCGGAATGAACAATATCACTTTCCGGGATAGGCTCCCCTATTTCCTGCATGGTGGTCTTGAAGGCTTCCCGATCTTCCGCCCGGTGAATGGCCTCCAGGCTCATGCCCAGGATGGGCACCCCGGATTCTTTCAGGACACCAGCCTTGTCGAGAGCCAGGGCCATGTTCAGGCCCACCTGTCCACCCAGATTGGCAAGAATACCATCCGGTTTATCTTTTTTAAGTATTTTTCGTACCGTTTCCACGGTGATGGGTTCCATATATACATGGTCGGCTATATGCGTATCGGTCATTATCGTGGCCGGATTGCTGTTCAGGAGCAACACCTCGATGTTCTCCTCTTTCAGAGCACGACACGCCTGAGTTCCCGCATAATCGAACTCGGCCGCCTGGCCGATAATTATGGGGCCGGACCCGATAACCAAAACCTTCTGCAAATCTTTATTCAAGGGCACAATAGTCTCCTCCAATCTAATCTCGCTCTACAACATCTCCACGAAGTTGTCGAAGAAGAACCCGGTTTCACTATAGCCGGGATAGCCCTCGGGGTCGAACTGCACCGAGAATACCGGCAGTCTTTCGTTGCGGATACCTTCCACGCTGCCATCATTAATGCTGCGCATGGTAACAGTAAGGTTCAAACCCTTAAGCGAATCTTCATCTATACTAAAACCGTGATTCTGGGTGGTTATATATATCCGGCCATTTTCCAGATTGCGGACCGGGTGGTTGGTGCCCCGGTGACCGAAAGGCAGACGGAAAATATCAGCCCCCATGGCCATGGCCAGTACCTGGTGGCCCAGTCCGATACCAAAGAGAGGTTTCTTCCCCAGCAGTTCCCGGCAGGTCTGGATAACATAGTCTACTGCCCCGGGATCTCCAGGTCCATCGGAAATAAAAACCCCGTCAGGGTGCAGATTAAGGATTTCATCGGCGGTAGTACGGGCAGGAACGGCAAACACTTCACAGCCCCTTCTCACCAGAGAATCGACCACACCTTTTTTCGTCCCCAGGTCAAGCAGAACCACTTTTTTGGATCCATTGCCGAATTTCATAATATTCTTACGGCTAACATACTTAACCAGGTCGCCTTTAAGATCTTCACCGGCCAGCCGGGCCTTCTCCTGCAGCCACTCCAGGTTATTGAGGTTATCAGTGATAACCCCTCCCATACTTCCCTCATTGCGGATAACGCGGGTCAGCGCCCGGGTGTCCACCTCGGTTAAAACCGCCACCTCGCTCCGGTTCAGGAAAGTGATGAGATCCATTTCCATTTCATAGTGACTGGGGAAATCGGTCGCTTCCCTTAAAACCAGGCCCTTTACCATGGCATTGTAGGAAGCAAAACTCTTCTCGTTAAAGCCAACGTTTCCTACCAGAGGGTAGGTCATTACCACAATCTGTCCGTAGTAGGATGGATCAGTAATTATATCCTGGTAACTGATCATGGCAGTACTAAAAACCACTTCCCCACCAGCCACGCGACAGTCGTTCAGCAGTTTGCCTCGAAAGACCCTGCCACTCTCCAGGACCAAATAACCTTTCATTATCTTGACTCACTCCTTATAGAATCCTGCCTGCGCAGGCTTTTATCTGCCCTTTTACGATGGTCATCCAGGGCCATCCTTTCAGTTCCATACCCTTAAAAGGGGTGTTCCTGCCCCGGGAATAAAAGCGCTCCGGCTCCACCTGTCGTACCTCTTCCGGGTCGAGGATGGTAATATCGGCTATACTTCCGGGGCTGAGCGTACCATTCTCCAGGCCCAGGACTTCCGCCGGCCCGGCGGTGAACAGGTGGATCATTTTCTCCAGGGGGAGAATACCGGGATGAACCAGTCTATCCATAACGACGGCCACCGCAGTTTCCAGCCCGGAAATCCCGCTGGCAGCCAGATTATATTCACAGTCCTTGCTTTCCCGATGGTGAGGAGCATGGTCAGTAGCAATACAGTCAATAACCCCTTCCGCCAGAGCCTCCTGCAGAGCAGCCACATCTTCTGCGGAGCGCAAGGGCGGGTTTACTTTCGTGTCCGTATCATAATCACCCACTATTTCATCAGTCAGGGTAAGATGGTGAGGGGTAACTTCACAGGTCACTGCTATGCCCTCCGCTTTCGCCCGGCGTACCAGTTCCAGCGCTCCCCGGGTGGACAGGTGGCAGATGTGCAGGCGGCTGCCCGTCAGTCCTGCCAGGATAATATCGCGGGCCACCATAACCTCCTCGGCGGCAGCTGGAATTCCTTTGAGCCCGTAAAGGGTGGAATAAAACCCCTCGTGCATCTGCCCGTTACCGGAAAGATTCCAATCTTCACAATGAGAGAGAACCGGCAGGGCAAACATGCGGGCGTAATCCATACCATTGCGCATGATATCTGTCTTCATAACCGGACGGCCGTCATCCGACACCGCCACACAACCGGCGGCGGCCAGTTCCGCCATTTCGCTGAGTTCCTCCCCCGCCTGCTTTTTGGTGATACTGCCGATGGGCAGTACCTGCAGCAAATCGGTCTTGCGCGCCCTTTCACGGACAAAGCCGGCTACAGCTGCGTTATCAATAACCGGATCCGTGTTGGGCATACAGCAGATAGTAGTAAACCCTCCCACTACTGCCGCCCGGGACCCGGTGGTAATATCCTCTTTGTATTCAAAGCCCGGCTCGCGCAGATGAACATGGATGTCTATAAAACCCGGGCAGACAATCTTGCCGCGGGCATCCACTTCTTCAGCACCCTGGGCCGGGATATTGCTCTCTATCCGGGCAATCCGCCCCTCCTCTACCAGCACATCCAGGATGTCATCCAGACCGTTTACCGGGTCAATCACTCTGCCGCCTTTAACGAGTAATTTCATCTTTTGCCCCTCCCATCATCAGGAACAATAAGGCCATGCGCACCGCTACCCCGTTGCTCACCTGTTCATTAATTACCGCCCGACTGCTGTCGGCCAGTTCGCTGGAAATTTCCACGCCCCGGTTCATGGGACCAGGGTGGAGTACCAGCACATCATCTTTGGCCCGCAGCAGGTGTTCCGGGCGCAGCATGTACAGATTGGAATACTCGTCCAGGGAGGGGAACAACCCCGCCTGCTGCCGCTCCCGCTGAATACGCAGTACATTGACAACATCTGCACCTTCCAGGGCAGCGTCCAAACTGAAAAAGCTCTTTACTCCGAGGTTTTCGACCCCGGGGGGCATTAAGGTGGAAGGTCCCACCACCCGTACTTCGCAGCCAAATTTACTCAAGCCGTAAATGTTGGACCGGGCCACCCGGCTATGCAGGATATCTCCCAGAATTACCACCGTCAGGCCTTCCAAGGTTCCTTTTACCTCGCGGATGCTGTACAGGTCCAGCAAAGCCTGGGTGGGATGTTCATTGGCCCCGTCACCGGCATTAATCACCCGCATAGTGGTATTGCGGGCCACATAGTGCGGGGTCCCACTCATAGAATGCCTGATTACCATTAAATCAAATCCCATCATCTCAATGGTCTTGATGGTATCCCGCAGGCTTTCCCCTTTTTGCACACTGCTGGTGGAAACCGCCAGATTAACGGTATCCGCACTCAGATATTTCCCGGCAATTTCAAAGGATGTACGCGTACGGGTACTATTCTCATAGAACACCGTCACCAGCGCCTTTCCTCTTAGTGTGGGTACCTTTTTAATGTCCCGCTTGATAATATCTTTCATCGGAACGGCCGTATTCAAAATGAGTTCGATTTCCTCCCGGCTGAGGTCCTTAAGGCCCAGCAAGTCCTTTCTTTGTTCAAACTTCACCGCCACGCCTCCTTCAGTGCCATTACCTTATTCCAGGTTTCCCTACTTTTAAAAAACCGCGTTAATCCAAAAAATCCTTGTTATCCACCTTCGGTGACTATATTTTCCCCGCCTCTTAAAGTTGGGTCCGGGTCACTATTAAGATTGCCGGGTCCGTATCCCCTTGCACACCCACAAAAAAACCTTCCCCCGTAAAACCGCAGGGAAGGTGCTAAATGCTTCCTGGTTTGCTCCCTTACGGTCTCACAGGACCTGTTTAAAGGGTTTGCTATCAGGTGTCAACTATTTCCTGAATGACTACCCCGTCCTTTCCGTCAATCTCGTCTACATACACCGAGACTACTTCCTGGCGGGAGGTGGGGACGTTTTTGCCGATGAAGTCCGCCTTGATGGGCAACTCCCGGTGTCCCCGGTCGATTAGTACCGCCAACTGAATCCGCCTTGGCCGCCCCAAGTCTATCAGTGCATCCATGGCGGCTCGTATGGTTCTTCCTGTATAGAGAACATCGTCTACCAAAACAATGTTTTTATGGCTGATATCAAAGTCCACTTCGGTACGGTGCACCTGAGGCTGAGAAGCCAACGTAGTCAGGTCATCCCGGTACAGGGTAATGTCCAGAATTCCGACCGGGATTTTCACCCCCTCGATCTCTCCGATGCGGGCGGCCAGTCGCTGGGCCAAAGGCCCCCCTCTACGCCTGATACCCACCACTGCCAGATCATCTACTCCCTTGTTGCGCTCGATAATCTCGTGGGCAATGCGGGTAAGCGCCCTCTTCATCCCCACTTCATCCATTATCAGGGTTTTTTCTCTTAATTGCACCGCTCATCCCCCTTCGCAGGTACAAAAAAACCTGCCAGCGTCAGGCCAGGCAGGTTAGAGCCATGCGTTCATCCCATCCTTGCTAGCCTCACGGGGCCAACTTAAAGGTCTCATATGATTGTAAACAAGCACTCCTCTGCTGTCAATGAGTTTTTCTAAGCGTATCCAAAACCCGAATAAAATATTCCGGGAGAGGACTGGCAAACTCCATATACTCTCCGCTGCGGGGGTGCTCAAAACCCAGCCGGCTGGGTTTTGAGCACCCCCGCAGCG
>CAZLYH010000003.1:0-54931 GCA_964563775.1 uncultured Syntrophomonadaceae bacterium
ATCCAGATCGTCCACGGTTAACCCGGCCTTTTCCAGGGCCTTTCTGGTAGCGGGGATCGGTCCTACCCCCATAATCTTCGGGTCCACCCCGCCGGATGCGTAACTCACGATGCGGGCCAAGGGCTTTACTCCCAGCGCGTCTGCCTTATCTTTGGACATGACCACGCAGGCCCCCGCCCCGTCATTAATCCCTGAAGCATTGCCCGCTGTCACGCTGCCCTCTTTTTTAAAGGACGGTTTCAGACTGCCCAGCTTTTCAATATCTGTCTTGCGCGGGAATTCATCAGTGTCGAATATGGTTTCGCCCTTCTTGGTTTTTATAACTACGGGGACGATTTCATCCTTAAACCGTCCGGAGGCGATGGCTGCCAGGGCTCTTTCCTGGCTTCTTAAACCAAATTCATCCTGTTCCTGGCGGGTGATTCCCCACTGCTCATTGATGTTTTCCGCGGTAACCCCCATATGATAATTGTTGAAAGCCTCCCAGAGGCCGTCTTTGATCATTACATCAATTATGGTTCCCGGCCCCATGCGGTAGCCATAGCGGGCCTTTTCCAGAGCATAAGGAGCGGCGCTCATATTCTCCATTCCACCGGCTAGAATCACATCTGCATCACCGGCCTTGATAATCTGAGCCGCCAGACTAACAGACCGCAGGCCCGAACCACATACCTTGTTGATAGTGAATGCGGTAACCTCCTGGGGA
Source organism: uncultured Syntrophomonadaceae bacterium (assembly GCA_964563775.1). GTDB lineage: Bacteria > Bacillota > Syntrophomonadia > Syntrophomonadales > Syntrophomonadaceae > CAZLYH01. Next base: position 707 of record CAZLYH010000003.1, read on the forward strand.
ATACCGGCATTAATCATGGACTGGCGGGTAACATTCTGTCCCTGCGCAGCCTGCAGGACACAGCCAAAAATGACTTCTTCCAGCTGATCTCCACCGATACCGGCTCTGTTCAGGGCCTCTTTCATCACCAGGGACCCCAAATCAACTGCGGGCACATCCTTTAGAGCCCCACCAAAAGAACCTACCGGTGTGCGACATGCACTCACAATTACAACTTCTCTCGACATTAACACACGACCCCCCAATTATTTATTCCTATCCCTCACAATCGACAGCGCTGCCTCTAAGATGGCTCTTCCCCATTGGACTATATCTAGTTTTCTATTCGCTATCCGGGGAAATATTCCCTTCCATAATAGGCAAAAAAAAGAACCCCCGCGGGGGTTCTTTTTTAAGCTGTTTATTTACTCCATGCTTTTCCAAAGCACTTCCGCTACGTCAAATACCTTGGTGGTTTCTTCAGCTTCAGCGGCTTTGACACCATCAGCTATCATGGTCAGACAGAACGGGCAGTTAGTAACGATCATTTCGGGATTAGGCACCAATAACTGATCGGTTCGCGTATCATTAATACGCTTGTACTGAATGCCATCTTTTAATACTGCTTCTTCCTCCATCCACATACGACCACCGCCAGCACCGCAGCAGAAGCCGAAGTTGCGTCCCTTTTCGATTTCCACGATGTTTCCGCCGGCTGCCTTGATTACACTTCTGGGCTGGTCATACACCGAGTTGTGTCGACCCAGGAAACAGGAATCGTGATAGGTTACTTTGGCTCCCAGCGATTTGGTAGCTTTTAGCTTGCCTTCCGCTACCAATTGAGCCAGGATTTCTGTGTAGTGATAGACTTCAAAGTTGCCACCCATCTGCGGATATTCGTTCTTGAGGGCGTTGTAACCATGCGGACAAACTACGATGATCTTTTTGACCCCATAGTTGTTGAAGGATTCCAGGTTCTGTGACACCAGGGTCTGATAAAGGTATTCATTCCCCAAACGCCGGGCAGAATCACCGCAGCAGAATTCCTCGGTGCCCAGATAACCGAAGCTGACTCCAGCTTTGTCCAGAAGACGTACCAGAGCTTCGCCTACTCTCTTATAGCGATCATCGAACGATACCGCACAACCAGCATAAAGCAGGTATTCGAAGGGCTTGTTGTCTTCCGGCAACAGATTGACCAGTTCCCGCACCCCGCGCTCGTTAAGCCATTCAGCGCGATTGGCCCAGCCTACACCCCAGGGGTTGTAGTTGCGTTCCATGTTGGTAAAGGCCATCTGTGCTTCACTGGGCATATCACCCTGCCACATAACCAGGTTGCGGCGCATTTCGGCGATCTTGGGAATATGCTCTATAAACATGGGGCAGTGTTCCATACAGGCCCGACAGTTGGTGCAATCCCAGATCACTTCGGTAGTCACCACATCATAGAGCAGGCTCTGTTCCATGGGATTGACTTCTTCCGCCGCTTCAGTAGTCATCGCTACTTCTTCCGCAGCCGCATCGGCGCCACTGGCCTTGAGCTCAAGCAGGTAAGGAGCCTTGGCGTCCAGATGTTTTTTCATGTTTTGAATCAAGGTGATTTTGGGATTGAGATGTTTACCGGTGTTAAACGCCGGGCAGTTCTCCTGACAGCGCCCGCAGCGAATACAGGCATCCAGATCCAGCAGGTCTTTCCACCCGAAGTCCTCTATATTCTCCACGCCGAAAGTGGTGGCTTCTTCAATATTCTCCACCATGCGCAGTGCAGAAGGTTCCAGATCCCGGAAAGCATAATTGAACATGCTGGCAAAAATGTGCCACAGCTTGGTAAACGGAACCAATGCTATGAACAGGAAGGCGATGGCCATGTGGAACCACCAGAGTATGCGGTGCCACATGAGTACGGAATCAAGCGAAGCATTGGCAAAGAAAGCCTGGGCAAACATCCAACCGAAAGGAGATGCCTGTTTCTCATAAGCTATTTGTCCCAAAGTGGTGGATAAATCGATCTGGGCGGCAATCCGCAGGCCCTCGATGAAGTACCCGGTAAGCAGGATGGTGAAAATCAACAGTATCATCCAGCCATCAGCAGCATTGGTATCATTGAGGCGTTCCGGCTTCTGGATATAGCGGATAATGGCCATAACCGCGATGCCGATCATCGCCAGAAAACCAAACAAGTCTACAATAAAGGACATCCCAATATATAGACCGCCTGCCAGATGGGGCCAACCGGTAAAGTTATGCATAGCATCCAAACCGGCCGCCATAAACAATAGGAAGAATCCCCAGAATAGGAAGAAATGCATCCATCCGGCCAGCGGTTTACGTATCACCCTTGCCTGGGCAAAGGTAAAGACGAACCATGAACCGATACGGGCACCGATTTTGTCATTACGGTGCAATTCCCCTTTGGCCAGCATCCATACTTGAACTTTCTTAAAAAACCCATAAAGGAAGATGCCTATGGGGATAAACATAATGACATAAATCAACCATTCATAGGGAATGTTGGCGCCGACTTCGCGCATCGGAATGTCAAAGCCGCCTGTTAACGGTTCAAATCCAAAAAACATTACCCTATTCCCTCCTTAAACAACCGAGGTATTTGGTTGGATACACAGCCAGGCTGCATATCCAACCAATACCATCCCCCCAGCGGAGGAAACTACTTCTTAAGTTCGCTGATGAGAGTGGGAATGACTTTGAACAAGTCTGCCACAACGCCGAAATCAGCTACATTGAAAATGGGGGCTTCTGTATCGGTGTTAATCGCAGCAATAAACTTGGATGAAGACATTCCGGCCAGATGCTGAATCGCGCCGGAAATACCAGCAGCAACATACAGGTTGGGGTTAACCACCTTACCGGTCTGTCCGACCTGCAGTTCGTGGCCCAGCCAACCAGAGTCAATAGCCGCGCGGGAACCACCTACGGCAGCGCCCAGCAGATCAGCCAACTCTTCCACTATTTTAATCCCCTCAGGACCCTTGCATCCACGTCCACCGGAGACAACCACTTCGGCCTCGTTCAGTTCGGGCCGGGAGGAAACAGTGGGTTGAAATTCTTTAATGGTCTGATATACATCAGCAGCAGAAGCAGCAACTGCCGGCTCTACCACTGCACCGGCTCCGGCCGCCTCAGCAACTTCAAATACGCCCGGGCGAATAGTAGCTAATACCGGGCTGGTGGCAACTTCCACCTTGGCCAGAGCTTTACCGGCATAAATGGCGCGGGTAAAAACACCCTTGCCGGCGCTGAGTTCAGCAGCGATTACGTCAGTCGCCAGACCGGCTTCCAGCTTCTGAGCCAGACGGGAAGCAAAATCGCGTCCATTAAAGCTATGTGCAAAGAAAACAGCATTAGGCTGGAACTCGTTAATCATAGCCACCATCTGGGCCACAAAAGCACCAGTGTTATAGTCAGCGAAAATATCGCCCTCTACAGCGTAAACCTTGTCAGCACCGTACTTGGCAAATTCCGGGGCCAGGGCCTTGACTCCCTTGCCAAACACTACTGCACTTACTTCATCCCCGTATTTTTTGGCCTGGGAAAGCATTTCAAAGGTAACCTTACGGATGTTACCATCTCTCTGTTCCACAAATACCCATGTTCCTGCCATCATTTACCCTCCTTTTTATCCCGTAATTCTGCGGTTATTTCACTTCAACCTTTACCGTATTCTTCATCCAGTCAGCCAATTTGGTGGCACAGACCTCGGCTTCGTCCTCGATCTTTACGCCGGCCTGCTTGGCAGCCGGGAGGCTCAATTCGACGATCGTGGTCTTGTTATCGGCTGCAGCAGCTGCTACAGTGTCCACTGGTTTCTTCTTGGCTTGCATGATACCCTTCATGGAAGGATAACGCGGTTCGTTCCAGCTTACCTGGCTGGAAACAACCGCTGGAAGGCTGACCTCGGTAATCTGAGTTCCGCCATCAGCTTCACTGCTGCAAACCACTTTGCCCCCGGCAACTTCCAGACTGGTAATTACGTTGATGTGAGGATAGCCCAGAATTTCGGCTACACGAGTTGGCACCTGGGAGGAACCGTCATCGGCAGCAACATGACCCGCCAGAACCAAATCAGGATTTTCATTTTTAATAGCAGCACCCAGCGCTACGGCACGAGCATATTCATCTGCTCCCGCATCCTGAGTAACCAAAATACCGCGGTCTGCACCCATCGCCAAAGCAGTACGAATCGCATCCATGGCCTTATCGGAGCCAGCAGAAACGACCACAACCTCCTTGGCAACCCCTTTCTCCTTAAGCTGAATAGCGCCCTCAACCGCCACTTCATCATAGGGATTAATAATGAGGTTGATACCAGCATCCGAAATCTTGCCATCTTTAAGTTCGATTTTGGCCTCGGTATCAAAGGTCTGCTTCACACATACTAGAACCTTCAAGTTCATTCCTCCTTTTCTTCTAAATGATCAATTCCCTCTACAGTAGAGAAAACGCACCAAGCTTGAAATCAACCACCACCCCCAGAATATGAGTATATCTTTTTGCCTACGGCAATTTTACCGCCTAGATTGAAGAAAAAAGGAATGTTCCCCCCCAAGAGACATGCCCATTCAAGAGTAAAATTCGCTGTCCACATTTTTTTTCCTGCTTTTTTATCGTTGTCGAACAAGATTTTGCTGAATCGATTTCTTGACTAAATTTTTTGATAGAAAAACGTAGCAATAGATTGCAGTCCCAGTTCCCTTGACTGAAAGATTTGTTCGGTACTACCGATAAACAATACTCCCCCGCTGCTTAAAGATTCGGTGAAGCGCTTATAAAGCCTTTGTTTGGTTTCTTCGGTAAAATAAATAACCACATTGCGACAGAGAACCAGGTCAAACCCTCTGCCAAAAGGCTCCCGGAGCAGGTCATGGTGCTCAAACCGAACCATTTTTTTTATTTCATCACTTATACGGTAATACTCATCCTCTTTTTTAAAATACCGGTTTAAATACTGGAGCTGCATGCCCTGTAAAGCTTTGCTGGCGTATAGTCCGGCTTCCGCTCGCTCCAATACCTCTTTGTCGATATCTGTGGCCAGAATCCGCCCGGAAAGCGGAAAATGATTCTCTTTGGCCAGCATAGCCAGAGAATAGGCCTCTTCCCCGGTGGAACAACCTGCACTCCATATCTTTAGTCCGGGGCGGTCACGCAAAAGCATGGGGATGATTTCCCGTGCCAGGATGTCCCAGTGGTTGCCGTTGCGAAAAAACTCCGAGACATTGATGGTAATGTGCTCTAAAAATTTGCGGTAAATTACCCGATCACTCTGCAAAGTATCTATAAACTGACGATAGTCGGCAACATTCACCGTGCGCATAAAGCTGTTGATGCGGCGCTCCATCTGCGGCCTCTTGTAAGCGGTAAGGTCAATTTTACTAATACGCCCAAATTTCTTGATAAACCATTCCCAGTCAAAGTTTGCCTCCATACTCACGCCTCCTGATTCAGCCCCTTCAAAGCCCTTGCATATGCAGAGATAGTCTTTTCCACATCCTCCAACTCATGGGCGGTGGAAATGAAGCTCACCTCAAACTGGGCAGGCGGAATATAGACACCTTCGTTCAAGAGCGCACGGAAAAACCGGGCATACTTTTCGGTATCACAGGTCAGAACCTGGGCATAGCTCTCCACCTCCACATCGGTGAAAAAGACACAGAACATTGATGCAAAATGGTTTATGGTGTAGTACAGGTCGTGTTCCTCAAACAGCGATTTTAAGCGGGTGGCGAGCACGTAAGTCATAACTTCCATACGCTCATACCAATCATTGTCCTGAAGTATCTTCAGTGTAGCCACACCGGCCGCCATGGCCAGCGGATTTCCCGACAGGGTCCCGGCCTGGTAGACATCCCCCTGCGGAGCTATCCGGGACATAATCTCCTTTTTGCCGCCGTAGGCACCCACGGGCAGACCACCACCAATAACTTTCCCCAGGGTAGTGAGGTCGGGACAAACCCCGCATATATTCTGAAATCCCCCATAGCAGGTACGAAAGCCGGTAATCACTTCATCAAAAATGAGTAAGGTACCATACAAATCGGTAATTTTACGCAGTCCGGGGAGAAATCCCGGCTCCGGTAGTACCAGCCCCATATTACCGGCAATGGGCTCCACTATTACGGCAGCGATATCAGGTCCGTTTTCCCGAAAAAGCTTCTCTACCGAGGCCAAATCGTTATAGGTTGCCACCAGGGTATGACCGCCCACCGACTCCGGCACTCCCGGACTGGTCGGCACTCCACCCGTCATAAGACCTGAACCGGCTTTAATCAAAAAACTGTCCGAGTGTCCATGGTAGCATCCCTCAAATTTGACAATCTTGCTGCGCCCCGTGTAAGCACGGGCCAGTCTTATAGCACTCATGGTCGCTTCGGTTCCCGAATTAACCATGCGGACCATTTCCATGGAGGGAATGGCCTGGCAAATCATCTCTGCCATCTCCAGTTCCGCTTCGCAGGGAGCGCCATAACTGGTCCCCTTCAGCGCCGCCTCCTGCACTGCTTGTATCACCTGGGGATGACTGTGTCCCAGAATCAACGGTCCCCAGGACCCCACATAATCAATGAACGTATTTCCATCTACGTCCCGGACTTTGCAGCCGCTGGCTTCCTGTATAAAAAGAGGCTCCATCCCTACCGCTCGAAAAGCCCTTACCGGGCTGTTAACTCCTCCGGGAATATGCTCCCGGGCCCGAGAAAAGAGTTCCTGCGACTTAATGGTATTTAGCAAAATTATCCTCTCCCGTCTGCCTAAATCTATATATATTCCATACTGACCTTTTTTAATTCCCGACAACTTTTCAGGACTACATAATCATCCAAACCGCTTTGCCGGGCCATGGACTGTATAGTGCTCTGCAGACTTTCTTCACTGCTGGCATGAACCATGGTAAACAGGTTATAAGGGAAATCCTTTGGCACCTCGCGCAGATAACAATGACTGACCTCGCCAAACTGAGCCAGCAAATCTCCACTGCGCTCAGCATCCTCCGGTCTGACTCTCCAGGCTACCATGGCATTGCTGGAAAATCCGGCCTGCTGGTGACGAAGAATGGCCCCTACCCGGCGCAGGTAACCAGCATCTGATAACCTGTTGATCCGAGCTAAAATTTCTTTTTCGTCAATCCCCAGCTGCCGGGCCAGTCCAGCAAATGGCCGCGAACTTAAGGGCAGATCTCCCTGCAGAAATCGCAGGACTTCCCTGTCAATTTCATTCATATTCCTTTTCTCCCTCAACCTGAAGCGGAAAACGGACCCGTATTTTAAAAACCCGGGTAGCCGGCAGGCTATAAATGATGGTTCCGGCTTCCTTCTCCAATCTGGATATAATCTTATCTGCCTCTTCCCTGGAGCTGGCCGTCAGGGTAAACCAGATATTCAAAACATGGTCGCGCACATAATTGTGCGTAACTCCTCTTTCCTGATTAATCAGCGCTGCTACACGGTCGATATCCGCATTGGGGATCTGGCAGGCACAGAGAGTGGAGTAAAATCCCAACGTGCGGGCATCCAGGACTCCACCAATGCGCCGGATCAGTCCCTGGTCCTTGAGCGCCTGAATACGTTCAAGCAATTCATCTTCGCTGATGCCCAAGTTTACCGCCAGGTCTGCAAATGGTGCCACACTTATAGGAAAATCACCCTGCAAGGCATTCAAGATATGTGCATCCAGTGCCGCCAGCTTTTTACCGGTCATCTTTCCCCCGCCTTCCCGGCTGGTAACTGCACCAGTTGTCTTCCGCCATCATATCTCCGCCACTATAGTAATAGGCACGAGCCCGGCAGCCTCCGCACCGTTCTCTAAAGTCACAAATGCCACATTTGCCCTTATACTCGGCCGCTCTCAGCTGCTGCAAAACCGGGTTGTCCCTCCAAATGTCCGCGAAGGATTTTTCACGGACATTGCCCAACTTTATATCCAGATAAGCACAGGGCTGCACCTGACCTACCGGACTAATAATGCAATAACTGATTCCCGCCAGGCATCCCCGGGTAAAGCGATGGGAAACTCCTTTTGCCGCCGCAATCCGCATGAACTGTGGAGCACAGGTAGGCTTGATTTCTATAGCTACCTCTTGCTGTTTTTTCATGAGCAGATTAATGGTTTTTTCATACTGGGCCACTCGCAGCGCTTCCTGCTCTATGTTTACCGCCCGGCCGGTGGGAACCAGAAAAAAAACGTGGTGCCCCATGGCGCCTATGTCAATCGCAAAGTCGGTTAGGGCCTCAAGTTCCCCAACATTCCAGTCCATTACAGTGGTGTGGATTTGTACTGCCAGACCCGCCGCTTTTAAATTGTGTATGCCTTCCACCGTTCGCTCAAAAGCTTTATCCAGGTGGCGGAAAACATCATACTTTTGCGGATCAAGGCTGTCCAGGCTAACCCCGGCGGCCTGAAAACCGGCCGCTTTCAATTCTCTGGCAACTCCAGGGCTAACCAGGGTCGCGTTCGTCCCCAGGACTGGCCTTAACCCCTGGCTCTGCGCATAATTACCCAGCTCAAAAAGGTCAGGGCGCATCAAGGGCTCTCCGCCGCTAAAAATCATAATCCTAAATCCGGCCTCCCGGATTTGCTCAATCAGCCTCTTGCCTTCCACCGTGTTGAGCTCATCACCAAGCCGGGCTCCCGCATCACGATAACAATGGTCGCAGAACATATTACACTGATTAGTGGTATTCCAGGAAACCAGCACCGTATTCCCTCCCAACAACAATCGTCAGCCTTTTAGCCCTGCAGCAATTCAGCCATGTAGGGTGCAAAATAGGTAATAATCAGGTCAGCTCCGGCCCGCTTAATGGAGGTCAATACCTCAGCAACCACCCGTTCCTCATCTATCCAGCCCTGCAGGGCGGCTGCCTTCACCATGGCATACTCGCCGCTGACGTTATAGGCCGCCGTCGGCATACCGAATTTATCTTTCACAGTACGAATGACATCCAAATAAGGCAAGGCCGGCTTCACCATCACGATGTCCGCCCCTTCCTCAATATCCAGTGCCACTTCGCGCAAGGCTTCCCGGGCATTAGCCGGGTCCATCTGGTAGGTCTTGCGATCACCAAAACGCGGCGCTGATTCAGCCGCCTCCCGGAACGGTCCATAAAAGCTGGAGCAGTACTTGGCACTATAGGCCATGATGGGTACCTGCGTATAGCTGTTCTCATCCAGGCATTTGCGGATAGCGGCCACCCTACCGTCCATCATATCCGACGGGGCTACCATGTCACATCCGGCCTGAACATGGGACAGGGCCTCCCGGGCCAGTAATTCCAGGGTGGCATCGTTGTTAACCACACCGTTGTCTTCTACCATTCCGCAATGACCATGATCGGTGTATTCGCACATACACACATCAGTAATCACCATTAAATCCGGGCAGCTGTCCTTGATAGCCCGAATCGCCCTCTGCACCTCGCCATGCCCCTGCCAGGCGGAACTACCTGCGGCATCCTTATGCTCCGGAATTCCAAACAGCAGCACGGCCGGTATTCCCAGTTGGTTTACCCGGCGAGCCTCCTCTGCCACCAGGTCCACCGACAGCTGGCAGATTCCCGGCATGGAAGCAACTGGTATCTTCTTGTTCTGGCCATAGACCACAAAAAGCGGGTAGATCAAATCTTTTACGGTTAGTTCAGTTTCCCGGACCATAGACCGAACCGTCTGACTGGCCCGCAAACGGCGCATACGAGTAACTGGAAATGCCATAATACCCCTTCCTTTCTGCGGTTGTTGATGGAAACTAAAAGCCCAACAGCTGTGGCTTATACACCTTACGCCCTTTCCCTGGTTTCCTCCTCACTAAGATAACAGGCTGGATCTTCGGCCCAGAGATCACCATAGACTGCCCGGGCGCGTATACGGCACCCGCTACACAAACTCTTGTAGCTGCATTGTCCACATTTTCCTTTTACGTGCTCTTCTTTATGGCGCAGTTTTACCATAAGTTCGTCGTCTCCAGTCCAAATCCGGCTAAACGGCTCTTCACGAACATTGCCCACCGTGTAATCCTGCCAGAACTGGCAGGGGTGTACATTCCCCCGAGGGTCTATATTGGCAAACTTGGTACCAGCCGAACAGCCCCCATGCATCCCCAGCAGGCGCACCACCTCATCCACCCTTTGCGGGGCAAGTTTCTTAATGTAATTCAACAGGAAGATTCCATCGGCATGGTTGTCGGTGGTCATGATCTCCACCTCCACACCCTTTTCATGAAATTCCAGAGTTTTCTGGCAGATATACTCCAGGATGCGGCGTTTCTCCTCCCCGCCGATATCGGTCGCGGCCATTTCCTTGCCCCGGCCGGCGTAAACCAGGTGATACATGCAAAACCGGGGAATACCTTCCTTTTCAATAATGTCGAATACTTCCGGCAGGTCCATCTGGTTATGGCGGTTTACGGTAAAGCGAATACCAGTCTTCACTCCATTATCCATACAGGCCTTGATACCGCTGATAGCCTCGGCAAACGCCCCCGCTTTGTTGCGAAAAGTGTCATGGGTCCGTGGAGCCCCATCGATACTGACCCCCACATAGGAAAATCCGGCCGCCTTTATTTGACGGGCCACCGCATCGGTAATAAGAGTTCCGTTGCTGGAAATGACCGCCCGGATTCCTAACCCTACTGTCATCTCTCCCAGTTCAAAGAGGTCCTGGCGCAGCAGAGGTTCACCACCAGAAAAAAGCAAAACCGGCACTGTCATTTCCGCCAGGTCCTCAATCATCACCCGGGCTTCATCCGTGCTCAGTTCGTCATGATAACGCCGATCCTCGGCCTCAATATAGCAATGCTGGCAACGCAGGTTACAGCGGTTGGTCATGTTCCAGACCACCAATGGGCGGTTAATATCCGAAAACTGCAAAAGCTGGGCAGGAACTTCCTGCCCTGAGCCCTGATAGCGAATAACGTCGGATACGGTAGCAGTTCCGCAAAGAAGTTTGGTGCAACCTATCATCAATCCTTCCCCCCGTTCAAGTATGATCCTCAGAAATCATTTAAACGTGACTACCGGTGCAGCCCCGATTGGCTATCCTCCAGAATGGCCTCCACCAGACCATTAATGGTATACTCCCTGGCCGTTACAGCCACACTAAACCCCAAATCATGAGCTTTCTGAGCGGTAACAGGGCCAATACACGCTACCCGGGCGGCCCGGTTAACCCGCCAGACGTTTTCCGGACCAATCATGGCAACAAAATTGCTTACCGTTGATGAACTGGTAAAGGTCAGGTAGTCCACCTTTCCGTTCAGAATATCTTGCAGGTGTCTATGTTCACCCCGGGAGGTGGGAACCGCCTCATAAAGGACCACTTCATTAACATGGACTCCCCAATTGCGCAGGGTCTCTGGTAAAATACCTCGCGCTCCCCGGGCCCGGGGAAGCAGAATCCATTCCCCCGGTGCAATCAATTGTTTTAACTCCTCCAGTATCCCTTCCGCGCGATATTCTTCCGGAACCACCCTGACCTTGATGCCCCGTTTTTGAACCGCTTGGCGGGTAGCCGGTCCGATGGCGGCAATATGAATATCTTTAAGATCACGGATATCCATGTCGAGATTGTCTAACTCCGCAAAAAAGATTTCCACCGCATTCACGCTGGTAAAAATAATCCACTGGTAATGGTTAATGTTTTTCAGAGCGTTATAAAGTGGTCCCAGATTCTCTTCCCGGCGAATTTCTATGGACGGAAACTCGATTGGCTGCCCCCCCAGTTCCAGGATGGCCTCTACCAGTACACTGGCCTGAGCTCGGGCACGGGTCACCATTATCTTCTTCCCCCACAGGGGTTTATTCTCCAGCCATTTCAATTCCTCGCGCAGACTGACGACCTCACCCACCACGATGACTGCGGGCGGCCGAAAGGATTTCTCTTCCACCCGGCGCACAATGTTATCCAGTCGTCCCGTTAAAACTTCCTGTTCCGGCAGGGTCCCCCAGCGGATCAGAGCTACCGGTGTAGCCGGATCACGGCCGTTATTAATCAGGCTTTCACATATAAAAGGAAGATTCTCCACTCCCATGAGAAAAACCAGGGTACCTATCCCGCCGGCCAATTCCTTCCATTTGATGGAGCTTACCGCCTTATCCGGCTTTTCGTGGCCGGTAACTACCGCGAAACTGGAAGTGGCCTCCCGATGGGTTACGGGAATGCCAGCATAAGCAGGAACGGCCAGGGCCGAGGTAATACCAGGTATTACCTCAAAATCGATACCATTCTGGCGAAGGTAAAGGGCCTCCTCCCCGCCCCGCCCAAACAGAAAAGGATCGCCCCCTTTGAGGCGGACTACTATTTTCCCTTCCCGGGCCTGCCGTACCAGTAATTCATTGATCTCTTCCTGAGCCAGGGCATGTCTCCCTGATTCTTTACCAACATAAATAAATTTTGCTTGTAAGCCGGCCATATCCAGAATCTGTTCTCCAACCAGGCGGTCATAAACGACCACCTCGGCCTTTTCCAGCACCTTTTTACCCTTGAGGGTAAAAAGTCCGGGATCGCCCGGACCCGCGCCCACCAGATAAACCAGACCTTTTTTCATCTTTATTTCTCTCCTGCCAGGTGGATATTCTCCAGTATTTCCCTGGCCCCCCGTTCTTTTAGTTGGGCGGCAAGTTCTATGCCAGCTATCTTTGCGCCGGCCCGGCCAACAGTCTTTTGGCCTCTTATCACCTGCTTGCCATCCAGGGAAGCCACCAGACCCTGCAAAAGGAGTTGGCTGCCATTAACCCTGCCCAGACAGGCAATGGGTACCTGACAACCGCCCTCCAGTTCCCGGAGAAAGGCTCGTTCGGCTATTACTTCCGCCTCGGTTTCTTCACTTTTGATTGCTTGCAGAAGTTCCCGGGTATGGTTATCGTTTTCTCTTATTTCCACCGCAATGGCCCCCTGCCCGACCGCAGGAAGCATAATATCGGGAGGCAATACCTGGGTGATGGCTGCTTCCAGGCCCAGACGGCTCAAACCTGCACAGGCCAGTACAATAGCATCCAACCCCTGTTCCTCCATTTTGCGAATGCGAGTCTCCACATTACCACGGATATCGACTACCTTAAGATCGGGACGGTATGCCTTCAACTGGGCTATCCGCCGTAAGCTGGATGAGCCAATCACCGCCCCTGCGGGCAGCTCATGCAGATGTTTCCCGCTCCGGGATAGCAGAACGTCAGCGGGATTAGCCCTGGGCAGAACAGCTGCCAGCACCAATCCTGGAGGCAACTCTGACGGCAAGTCCTTAAGACTATGCACAGCCAAGTCAATTTCCCCCCTTAGCAAAGCCTGTTCAATCTCCCGGGTAAACAGACCCTTGTCCCCGATCCGTGATAGCGCCACATCCAGCACCTTATCACCGGTAGTGCGAATTACAGATATATTAACCGACAAATTCCGGTGAGTACCGGTTAGTCGGCTGGCCACCTCCTCGGCCTGGTGAAGAGCCAGATTACTGCCTCTGGTTCCTAATCTCAAGGTTTGTGTAAGCATATTGATCCTCAGGTTCGGCCTGCAGGTCGAACAGCTTTTTTACCATCTCTGCATATAGATGTCCCTGGTTGGTGATAGCCATATCCTTTAAAGTGACAATGGGTTGATGCAGGATTTGGTTGACGATGGAATTGGCCAGGGAGGCGATAATCTTCTCCTCCCGGGGTGAGACATTACCCAGCCGATTCATGGCCCGCTGGAGTTCGCTTTCCTTAATACGCGCCCCCAATGCCTTAAGATCGGCTATGACCGGCACTACGTAAAGCGTAGCCAGCCATTCGTTAAAGCGGATTATTTCCCGGGAAATAATTCTTTCGGCCTCATGGATGGCTTGCTGTCTCTCCACTTCGTTCAATTCCACCACACCCTGGAGATCATCAATGTCATAGATGTCCACACCCGCAATTGCAGTCAGAGCCGGATCTATGTCCCGGGGCACAGCAATATCCACCAGGATAATCTTGCGGCCATTTCTTGCCGACAAAACGGAGGCACAATTGTCAGAGTGGATTACATAATGGCTGGCGGCAGTACAACTAATCACAATATCTGCCCGTCCCAGCTCCACAGGAAGCTCTTCAAAGCGAATCGCCTTGCCGTTAAAACGGGCAGCCATATCTGCAGCTTTATCAAAGGAACGATTGGATACAATTACGGATTGCACTCCGTTGGTCATCAGGTGGCGGGTGGTTAACTCACTCATTTCCCCCGCACCAACCACCATGACCGTCTTTCCGGCCAATGTACCCAGGCTCTGGCGAGCCAGCTCCACAGCAGCATAACTAACTGAAAGGGGGAGTTTTTCCAGACTGGTTTGCGTACGAACCTTTTTCCCCACCCTGATTGCCTTTTGAAAAAGGACGTTCAATATCGGATCGGAGACTTCCATCTCCAAGGCCAGCTGGTAAGCTTCTTTAACCTGGCCTATAATCTGGGACTCCCCCACAATCATTGAATCCAGCCCGGCAGCCACGCGAAAGATGTGCAGAATAGCGTCGTGGCAATTAGGTTGGTAAATATACTTATCCAGTTCGCTGGATTCCATCCCCGACAACTCAACCAGAAAATTTCGTAAAGACTGCATTCCCGGCTCGATATCCCGGGCGGTGGCATAGACCTCGGTACGGTTACAGGTTGACAGTATGACAGCTCCCTCAATATCCGGGCAGCTTTTTAGCCGGGCATAAGCTCGCTTGAAGCCGCCGGCGGAAATAGCCAACCTCTCCCGCACCTCCACCGGAGCAGTCTGATGACTTACTCCTGCCAGGAGGACATACATTTTTCCACCCGCTCCCTCACCTTTTCAATATCCCCCACTTCAACCAATGCCAAAATTTCCGGTGTTACCAGACTAGCAAACAACTGGCGCCGTTTGTCGATATCGGGAATGGTGGCTTTAATATAGTCACGCTTTTCCCCTAGAATCTCGACATACTCGCCATAGGCCCTATTTACAACTTCGCCCAGCCGATCGCGTAACCTTCGGGCCAATAAAGGACTTTTTCCCTCGGTGGAAATGGCCAATACCAGCGAATCACGTCTCAATACCGCCGGTAGAAAAAAATCACAGTTAGGCGGATCGTCAACCGCATTTACGGGTATGCCTGTTTCCCGACACCAGTTAACCACGGTTTGGTTGACCACCATATCATCCGTAGCCACAAAAACCAGGCTCATACCGGCCAGGTCGGTTTTTTTGGCCTCCCGCTCCAGGAGATAAATTCTACCCTCGTTTGCCCAGCATCGAATATCGTCTTCCGCACCCGGACTAACCACAGTAATGGAAGTGCCACAGGCAAACAAGTCTTCCACCTTGCGCCGGGCAACCTTGCCCCCACCTATGACGAGACACTTTTTTCCTTCGAGGTTAAGGAAAACTGGAAATAGATGCGACATTACTACTCCTCGTACATTCTAAAAAAAAAGGTCTGTCCACAGACCTTATTTATCCACCTTCTCCTCCAGTTCGTCAAACTCCTCCTCCTTGGCCTTGCGGAAGTTTTGCAGTGCTTTCCCCATGGACTGCCCAACCTGGGGCAACTTTCCCGGGCCAACAATAATCAAAACAATAGCCAGAACCAAAATCAGTTCCCATGGTCCGATGTTACCGATAAAGCCCAACACATTGCTCCCTCCTTTACTAAAACCTACTCCCTACTTGGAAACGCGCCATTGCTTGCGTTTTAACCCCCATTCTCACTGATATTATGACAAATAGCCTCTGCTTTGTAAAGGACATGCCAGCCTGCGGCCTACCTCTGTTTCACCTATTCTGCCGGCTCAGTTTCCAACTCCTGATAACCTCTGGGCTTGACCATTTTTGCCACCCAGACACTGATTTCATAAAGCAGATACACCGGACCAGCCATCAGCATCTGCGAAAAGGGATCCGGTCCCGGGGTTAGGACGGCCGCCAGGATTACAATTGCCAGCAGGGCATACTTTCTGTTGCGGGCCATGGCTTCATAGCTTATCCACCCCATTTTGCGCAGGAAAAAAACCACCACCGGGAGTTGAAAAACCAGGCCAAAAGGCAGCGTAAAAGCAGTGACAAAAGATACATACTGGTCGACTTTAAACATGGTATCCAGGTTTTCGCCAGCAATATAAATGAAAAAGTTCAGCACCAATCGCAAAATACCAAAGTAGGCAAAAAGAACTCCCCCCACAAATAGTCCCACACTAACGGGAAAGAGTCCATAGATGTACTTGCGCTCATGGGGGTAGAGGGCTGGTTTGAAGAACCGCCATATCGACCAGACAACAACAGGAAAAGCCAGCACAAAACCGCCATAGAAGGCCAGCTTCAATTTAACAAAGAAGGCCTCGGTTACCCCGGTTACCACCAGGTTTTCATTCAAAGACCGTAACGGCTCGGTAATAATAGCCAGGATTTGCTCGCTGTAGTAAAAACAGAAAACAGCCGCTGCAACAATGGCAATGAGGCTCACAATCAGGGACACCCGCAATGCTTCCAGGTGCTCAATAATGGTCTGTTTGTCCTCGGCTGAAAGTTCCTTCAATGCCAAAACCACTTCACCCTCTACCCATTAAAGTATTCCATCGCCCATTGTCCACCAATCAGCCCCGTTACTAATAGTCGCGATCAAGAATAAAATCTGTCAGCTCATAAAAGGTATTTCGGATCGGCACGTCAGGAAGAAGCCCGAGCTGCCGCCGCGCCTTTTCCGCAAAATGCTGGGTTACAGCATAGGCATAATCTATCCCATCTGAATCAAGGACAATATCTATAATTCGCTCCGGCCGCTCCAGGCAGGCCTGCGGTGATGAAAGCAAGGTTGATAATTCTTGTCGCTCACGACTGTATTTGAGTGCGTATAGGGAAGGCAAGGTGATGATACCCTGACGAATGTCACTGCCCGTAGGCTTGCCCAGGGTTTTTTCGTCGGCTACAAAATCCAGGATATCATCGGTAATCTGAAAACCCATCCCCAAATAATAACCATAGTTCTTCAAAGCGTCAATTTCCGTCAGGGAGGCCCCGCAAATCATAGCTCCCAGTTCGCAGCTTACAGAAATAAGCAGAGCGGTTTTTCTCTCAATACGGCGCAGGTAATTTTTGAGTCCCAGAGACACGTCATAACAACTTAACATTTGCACGATTTCGCCCTCGCAGATTTGCATACTGGCGCGGGCAATCACGTCTGTTACTTCGGAACGACAGTAAGATGCTATGATAGCCATCGCCTGCGCGAATATATAGTTTCCAGCATAGAGGGAAACCCGATTTCCCCAGGCACTCTTTACGGTAGCCGTTCCCCGCCTGGTATCGGAATTATCAATCACATCGTCATGTACCAGGGTAGCCATGTGAATCAGTTCCAGGGCCACTGCCAGGGGAATGACCTCGGAGACTTCTTCCTGGAAAACCCGGGCTGCCAACAAAGCGAAGGCAGGCCGCAACCGCTTCCCTCCCGCCTTAATGAGATGTGCCGAGGCCTCGTCCAGCAGAGGCAGCCCACTATTAATATTGGTGGAAAGCTGTTTTTCCACCAGATTTAGCTCTTTTTCGATCGGTGCAAAGAAGCCGAAAGATGACATGTTCTACCCCTCATAAACCTGGTTACGGACCAATCCGCGAACCACTGCCTGTGGCAGCCACCATATCCATCTTAATATTCGACCTGAAAGGGGTGAAACCCTTTCCCATTCATTGATTCTTTGATTCCGCTGCGAAAAGTTTTAAGGTCCTGGTTGGGGTTGACAAATACTCCATGGTCACGCCCCTGCATATATATACATCCGCATATGGTTTGTGCAGTAGTATTATTCCTCAGATTTCTTTTACTGCCGATAGCGCGCAAACAACTGATGGGAAATCCCCATATTATCCAGCACTTTCCCCACCACAAAATCGACCATGTCACCCAGGTTCATAGGGCCATGATAAAAGCCAGGCATAGCAGGGATAACATGTGCGCCCAATTCCGATAGGGTTAGCATGTTGCGCAGGTGAATACTGTTTAAAGGTGTTTCCCGGGGAACTACCAGCAGAGGCCGCCGCTCTTTCAGTGCTACATCGGCGGCCCGTTCGATCAGGGTCCTGGCACTGCCGTGGGCAATGGCCGAAAGAGTAGCCATAGTGCAAGGTATAACCACCATCCCACTATTCAGGAAAGACCCGCTGGCTGGCAGGGCGGCAATATCATCGTTGTCATAAATCACCAGATCCGGTTGCGAAAAATGCTGCCGCAAGGCCTCCCCCAGCCCCACTTGCAGATCCCATCCCAATTCCTGTTCCATAACCAGAGCCCCGGCCTCACTTACAATGAGGTGCACTTGCCTCCCGCTTTTTAACAGCTCCTCCACCAGCCGCACCCCATAGATAACCCCGCTGGCTCCGGTAATAGCCACTACCCAATTGCTCGAGGATCTATCCATGACCTTGTCCTCCTTGTTTTTCCCGATAGCCAGGTAAATTCGACATTATAACAAACTCTCTTCGTCTTCGCCGATAAACCAGGTTTACTGCAACTAAAGGAAAATGTCTGCCAGACTGGCCGCAAAAATAATCAGACCAACATAGCGGTTTATTTTAAACGAGGCAAAATTAACCCGGCTCAAATCGCCGGGACGTACCAGCACATGTTCATAAATCAGAACCAGGGACGCAAAAGCCACTCCGGTATAATACCAGCTTCCCAGTTTCAGTGCCAGGCCATTCCCAATCAGAAATAACACGGTAAAGAGGTGAAAAGCGGCGGAAAACACCAGTGCTCCTTTTTCCCCGAAACGGGCCGGGATGGAGAATAACCCCTGTGTCCGGTCAAATTCAATATCCTGGCAGGCATACATGGTATCAAAACCTGCAATCCAACAGGCTACCGCCAGCCCCAGAATTAAAGGCTGCCATGCCAGGGTTCCGGTCACCGCGATCCAGGCTCCTACCGGCCCCATGCCAATAGCCAGCCCCAATATCAAATGGCACCACCAGGTAAAGCGCTTGGTGTAGGAATAACCCCACAGAATAATGACCGCCAGTGGGGATAGCTTTAGACAAAGGGGGTTGAGGCGAGCGGCAGAGAAAAACAGCAGGAACAAAAAGACGAACACCAGTACCCAAATCCACATTACGGGCAGCTTGCCGGCGGGCAGTATCCATCCAGTTGTACGCGGATTGGCCCGGTCAAATTCCAGATCAATAAGACGATTCAGGCACAGAGCGGCAGAACGGGCCGCCACCATGGCAACGGTTATCCATAGCAGCTGCTCAGCAGTGGGCAGGCCCCGGACCGCCAGAAATGCCCCTAGATAAGCAAAAGGTAATCCGAAGAGAGTATGCCCGAAATCGATTAATTGCAGAAAATTCTTTATCCTAGTCAAGTCCGTATTCACTCCACCTGCGGCTTACCAGGTCGCTAATCTTCGGGTCCATAACAATGTCTTCCGGCCATTCCCGGCCATGTCCTTCCCCCATCCACTTGCGGGTAGCATCAATCCCCATTTTGGAACCAAACAGGGGCAGGGGGGCGGAATGATCCAGAACCTCCAGCGGTCCATCAACTATCATGGTATCCCGGCGGGGATCTACATTATTAAACACCTTCCACATTACTTCGGAAACATTTTGCACATTTACATCAGCATCAACCACTACAATAAACTTGGCGAACATCATCTGCCCCAATCCCCACAGGGCACTCATTACCTTACGGGCATGCCCGGGAAAAGACTTGTTTATGGACACCAGCACACAGTTGTGAAAAACACCTTCCATGGGGAGATGCATGTCCACGACTTCGGGAAGCTGAAGCTTCATCAGCGGAAGGAAGATCCTTTCCGTGGCCAGGGCCATGAAGCAATCTTCCTGCGGAGGTTTGCCCACAATAGTTGCCGGATAAACCGGGTTCTTTTTGCGGGTCAAACAGGTTATGTGAAATACAGGATACTCCCCCGCCAGGGAATAATAGCCGGTATGGTCGCCAAACGGCCCTTCAATGCGACGTTCATGAGGATCGACAAAACCTTCCAGAACAATCTCCGCGTCGGCCGGCACTTCCAGGTCGATGGTCTTGCATTTTACCACTTCCACCGGCTTCTTGCGCAGAAAACCGGCGAAGATCAATTCATCAATGTCTGGGGGCAGCGGGGCGGTTGCCGCATAGGTTATGGCCGGGTCTCCACCCAGAGCGACAGCAACTGGCGTGGCCTCCCCCCGGGCACTATTGCGGGCATAAATACGGGCGCCGTCGTGATGAGTATGCCAGTGCATCCCCGTTGTCGTCCCATCAAAAACCTGCAGACGGTACATACCAACATTGCGCTTGCCATTTTCCAAATCACGCGTGTATACCTGGGGCAAGGTGATAAATCTTCCCGCATCACCGGGCCAGCACTTTAATACAGGCAAATCGTTAAGTGAAGCATGGTAGTCGACTACTTCCTGGCAGGCTCCATTGCGGACAGTGCGGGGCAAAAAAGAGGAAAGCTGGGCCAGGCGCGGAAGTATTTTCACCTTTTCCAGCAGATTACCCGGTACTTTATCGGTAATCTCCAGTATATCCATAATTTCAGCAGCAATATCATCCAGGGACTCCACCTGCAAACTCAGGGCCATTCGCCGGGGGCTGCCAAAAGCATTGATAAGAACGGGAAAATCAGACCCGCGGACATTTTCGAACAGCAATGCAGGGCCATGGGCTTTGCTAACCCGGTCGGTTATTTCCGTAATTTCCAGCTCGGGGTCGACTTCTGCCTTGATACGTTTCAGCTCTCCGTGTTTTTCCAGCGTTCTAATAAACTCCTGCAAATCCCGGTAGGCCAAAATCCCTGCCCCCTTCAAATTTTTTTGCCTGCTTCGGTGCTCCGGGAGCTATACCTTCCCTGGAGATGCTAAAAGGGAAAAATGTATTTCCCCCTTCATTTAATTATGCGGGCAATTTACCGGAATTAAATCACAGCCACCTGCTCCATATCACATAGATAGCCTTCCAATTCCTCCAATGCCCGTACCAAAACCGACCCTCCGGCCGCCTGGTCCACAGCTAAACTTTTCAACAGCTTTTCGGCATTACATAAGTATTCGCGGGCGTGACTGTAAAGGGTTTTATGGTAAAGGAGCTCCACCGCCATTCCAAGATTGAAGCCCATATCACCATACTGCTGTTTAACTGCATCCGGGACGCCAGCCAGTTCCGCACAGGTCGAAAAAGAGGTCCGGTAGAACGAAGCCCTGGTCTGCTCCAGTACTTTCAGCTCCTGACCCTTGAGCTTGTGCTTTAATACCATACCGCTATTAATATCCGTAATCATAGCCGTCAACGGTTCCAGCAGCCCATCTACCCCGGCGTCCACCAACTGTTTCAATACCATACCAAATAGATAATCTCCAATAAGTATGCGAAACTGTAATTCCCGGCCATACTCCTGGCCTTCCTCATCGTCCCTAATCAGGGAATGAATGGAATGGGCCAGATAAAGGCTCTTAAATATATTAGCCATGGTAATGGCGGTAGCCCGGTTGGTACCGGTAAATTTGTAAACACCGAGAACAAAAGGAGGAAGGAGCACTCCGGTAGGATCATAATCCAGTGGCTTAATATATTCCTGCAGTTCTTCCCACCAGGGGGATAGAGATTTCCGAAAGGTCTCTTGCAAATCATTTAATTCAGCATAGAGTTCCTGAAAAAAGGCATATTCCATCTTCAACTTGTCCCCCCCACCCTGATAAAAACAGAACTTTCACACTTACAACCCATAAACATGATATATGTCGTATTGATGCGATTGCAAGGGTTTTATTAATTATATCACAAAAGCCTGTTGCGGAATTTTAGAAATAACCTTTGCTTCCAACGCCAAAACCCTGTTTGGATGCATATGCAGGAGTTGTTCACGGAGCATGGTTGAAACACCCAGCGAAGGTGAAGCGGCGTAAGGGGGCGAGCCCCATGAATGGAGCGAGGGTAACCCCCGCAAGGATGCGAATGGGAACGTCCACCTGGAGCAGCGAGACGGGCAGTTGGTATTACCCATGCGGAATCTTAGCGAGGAATATTTATCCATCCAAGCTACCTTTCACTATTTAACCAACCTTAAATAAAACAAGGCCTTACTTGTTTCTTTTGTACAAGCAAGGCCCATCAGTCGGTATTTAAGTTCTCTCTACAGCTTCTTCGGTCTACTAAAATAGTATCCCTCCTAGATATTTACCACCAGGCGTTCTTCCCGGTCTTGCAAAAGTCCCCTCTTCACTTCCGACGCCTTTACCTCAGTCGCCCTAAACATGGTCTCCAGGTAAGAGCAGGCATCCCAGGGGTTTACTCTGTCGCCGCAGGTAAAAACGTCAACTGCAGCATACCCGAGTTCGGGCCAGGTATGAATCGCCAGGTGCGACTCGGAAATAACAACAACACCGCTTACACCTTGAGGACTGAATTTGTGGAAGACAACTTCTCTAATCTCGGCGCCAGCCTCTAAAGCGGCACTTACCATGATATCCTCCACCTTATGGATATCGTTGAGTACATCGAAGTGGCAACCGTACAGTTCGGCTAAAACGTGGCGCCCCAAAGTCTGCAACGATCCCGCCTCCCTTCTGTTATTCAATGCCGTTCCCATACCTCCCTTCAAAAAACGTACATGTAGAATTTTAGCATATTTGTTGTTCATGTCAATAAAATACTGGTGATTTAACCGTGGTTTAATATGTAATATGATAGACATGACTAACGGGTGAAATTATAAAAACAACGCCCCATATTAAGCTGGCAAGGTGGGAAGGACTTAAAGCCCATAAGAAGTGCCCTTGCGAGCAAGGAGGAGTATAAAACAATGAAGAAAGCGATTACCTGGCTAGCGGTACTGCCTATTGCCTTCCTGCTCTTGTGCAGCCCGGCACAAGCAGATCAACTTCCGGACAAAAAAGTCGTAATTGTGATCCACGATTTTGTGGATATTAGCGACCTGGAGCAAGCCCGCACTCCAAACTTACATGCCCTTATCGCTCAGGGCGGTACCGGGCTTATGAATGTGCGCAGCCGCAGTGGTCTGCCCGCCAGTGCTTACATGTCCCTGGCAGTAGGGAGCCGGGCCGGGACCGTCGTCGGAGCGGAATTGTCCTTTAACTGCTGGGAACCCGTTCGAGGATGGTCAATCTACCCTGCTGACAACCCGGAAGCTCCGCTTGCCGGTGAACTCTATGCCAGTTTTACCGGCCAGGCTCCACCTGAACAGGGAATAGTCAACCCCTTTATTGAACCTATAAAGAATTATGCCTCTACCTTCAATCCACCTTATTTCCCCGCGCAGTTGGGGGAAAGAGCTCGCCAGGCAGGGTTACGGGTCGCTGTTCTGGGTAATGCGGATACCAGAGAGGCTTTGGATCGCAGCGCGGTTCTCCTGGCCATGGATGCCAATGGGCAGGTTGCCCACGGTAATGTCAGCCAAACTCTGCTGGAAGAAGACCCCTCCTTCCCCGGGGGGCTGCGAACCCGGTCCGAGGTATTTATCGATCAATTTTCCTCCCTTTATTGTGACAACGATATTCTGGTGGTAGATTTGGGGGATACCACACGGGTGGAAAAAAGTCGGGAAAACTGCTCTCCGGAAATGCTTAAAATACATAAGCAGAAGGCCCTGGAACGAAATGATTATCTGGTGGGAAAAATGCTCCAGCAAATTGATCTGCAACAGACCATGCTGTTCCTCCTCACTCCCAATCCCAGCGGAGAAATGGTTAAGCAGGGAAACTTCGGGCTGGCGCCTATCCTGGTATACCAACCAGGAATACCCGCAGGACTTTTAAGCTCCTCCACGACCAGGCGGGCCGGTCTGGTGAGTAACTCGGATTTTCTCCCTGCCGTCATGGCTTTCCTGGGCGACAAACCTAAACCGGTTATGAAAACCACCCCCGGAACGGACCATAGTCTGCAGGCACTCGACCAGAAACTTGCTTTTCTGATTCGCCTGCGGCAGCAAAGGGGGGTTTTGCATCTCATTTTTATTTTCTTTGCTGTTTTGACTATTGCCGGAGGCTACTGGGTGCATATCTGCAAGCAGGAAAAAGGCTCCCGAGTTTTAAGCCTGCTGTTGTTGACTACTCTTAGTATGCCACTGGTTATCTTGTGCTTAAGTCTTTTCGGGTATCGTTCCATAGGACTGTCAGCTTGCTTACTGATCGGCCTTTCTATACTGGCGGGTGTAACTCTGTATTACGTTTTCGGCTCGAACCTTTTACCAGCCGTTCTCTGGCTTAGTTTTGCCACCATGCTGGCGATAACCGCGGATGCCTTTCTGGGCTCGCCCTTGATGATCAATTCAGCCCTGGGCTCAGATAGCATAGCCGGGGGACGCTTTTATGGAATTGGTAACGATTATATGGGCATACTCCTGGCCAGTTCCATTGTGAGCATAACCCTGCTGATTAGCTCTCTGCGCATGAAACCTTTGACTAAAGCACTACTCGGCCTGGTTCCTCTGGGGATTGTTACTACCGCTATTGGTCATCCTCATTATGGGGCCAATATGGGTGGATTGATAACTGGTATTGTCATGCTGGGCTTTTTCTACCTGGTGATAATGGAAATTCGCCTAACCCCGAAAAGGTTGGTCTTGATTGGCCTGACCGCCCTGGCAGGTGTTTTGGCAGTAGCCCGGTTGGATGCCCTGTTTAGCGCCAATCCTTCTCATGCCGGTCAAGCTATCACCAGCCTCTTTAGCGGTGGATGGACGGCCCTGTTTTCCATTATAAAGATCAAGCTGGGCATCCTGGGAAATGCCGTTTACCATTCCCCCTGGAGCCTGGTCTTGCTATTATCAGTAATCTTTTTGGCATCTTCCTGGATCCGCCACCAGCAGACTCTGGGCGATGTCCTCCGTCAGTTTCCGGCTGTGCAGAAAGCAGGCAATCTCCTGCTACTGACAGCCGTAACCGTTTTCCTCGTAAATGATACAGGGGTTATTGCCGCAGCACTAATTTTTCTTTACCTGTGCAGTTTACTGTGGGCAGCCCTGGCACAAAACAGGCTGAAGAAGGAAAGCGGTGGTGACCGGCTATGAAAAAAGCTATTCTGACAATATTACTTCTCCTTGCTATGCTCCTTCCCCAACCGTTCCAGGCCCTGGCCGCGCCGGTTGAGCAGCCAGGGGTGGTCATATTCCTGGTCGACAAACTTACTCTCGATGACCTGAGTCCGGAGACAA
Source organism: uncultured Syntrophomonadaceae bacterium (assembly GCA_964563775.1). Taxonomy (GTDB): domain Bacteria; phylum Bacillota; class Syntrophomonadia; order Syntrophomonadales; family Syntrophomonadaceae; genus CAZLYH01. The sequence goes on from CAZLYH010000003.1 coordinate 25,838, forward strand.
CCCCCTTTCTATGGGAGTTAAGCCTGCAAGGGGGAATTGGGCTTCTGAATGCGACTACGGGTGGAACTCGTAACAGTGGCAACTCTTGCGTGACCATTTCTGCCGGCAAACCAGCGACAGCCGTCGCTGACAGCGGGCTAAATTATGCCGCAACCGAACTGGTGAACGGCGAACCGGCAGGTAAAATTTATACGCGTTATACCGGTGTTACCCCGCTACCTAATAACATAGTGGTACAGGAAATTGAAAAATTAAAAAGATTTAATGAGGAGAAGCAGGCTTATCCTGGAAAACTCGGAGATCAGGTTCATGCCCTGGGGTTAAAAACAGGTTTACTGGGAGACTCGGATCGTTTGGACCGCCCCTCCCGTCTCGGCGCCCTTCTCTTGATGGATTCACGGGGTATTATTGATCGGGGAGTAGTTGGAGAAAAAGTGCAAGTTCGTGACCCCGGAGCGGCCCTAAATATCCATACCGATTACCAGGCTCTGCTGGCCGAAAGTAAAACAGTGTCCGATTGTGATGTAGTGGTAGTGGAATTTGGTGACCTTAACCGCCTGGAGGCAGTTGATAGGTTTTTCCACCCCAACCAGTTAAAAAAAGAAAGGTTGCAAATACTTTCCAACATTGATAATTGTTGCCGGGACTTTCTAGCGCGGAAAGAATTCTCCGGGCGGTCCGTTTATGTTTTAAGTCCTTCCCCAACCCACAGCTCAGTGGAACGAGGCGAGTTGCTCACTCCCCTGGTTGTTGTTAAGCCCGGATTTCAAGGTATTCTCTCTGGCTATTCCACCCGCAGGGAGGGTATTGTTTCCAGCCTGGCCTTAAAAAATTCGATTGTCAGCAGTCTTAATTCGGAAACACGGGATACCATCTATACTGTTTTCCACCCCTATCCGGTAGATTTTCTTTCCCGGCTTGACCAGGGTCTGGTCTTTGGCTATATCCATCAGCCGCTGGTTATTATCATTACCCTGGCGGCAGTAGCACTGGCCCTTTTACTGGCCATTTACCTGGCTATCCGGAAAAAACATCGTCATTGGCTGCACCTGCTACTATCCCTGGTGGTAGCCACCCCCCTGACCTTCTTGCTTATTGCGCGGGTTCCCATGAACAACCCGCTTCTCTTCCTGGCTCTGGCGGGGGTCACCAGCTTTCTATTGGCTAGCCTCTCGCTGGCCCTGGGGGTCAAACTTAAAATACACCCACTGGCACCCCTTTTCCTGGCCACTATTTTTACCATCGCTCTGGATCTGTTTTTCGGTCTGGGGCTCTTGGAAAATTCCATGATGAGTTACCGCATTATGCAGGGTTCGCGTTACTACGGCCTGGGCAACGAATACATGGGTGTACTGATTGGCGCCACCATTGCTCTGGCAATTACCCTGCTACAGGAAAGGCCTTCTGCCCGACGAGTTCAACTGGTTGCCCTGCTATTTTGCGGCGTGGTGTTCCTCATCGCTTACCCCCGTTTTGGCATAAATGTGGGCGGAGCCATTACGGCTTGTCTGGCCCTGGGATATACCTATATGCAGTTTCGCCAGCACCCCTTCAACACCTACAAGGTTATCCTCTTGATCGTAGGCACTGCACTCCTGGTAACGATTATGTCGGTTATTGATCTGCAGCAGCCACTTGAATACCAATCCCACCTGGGGAGAAGTGTTACCCTGGTAAAAGACGGTGGAATACAAGCTGTTTTAAACATAATAACGCGGAAAGTTGAGATGCAGTTAAGAGTAATCAATTATACCATGTGGGGCTGGGTGCTTATTGCCGGAGTTCTGTTGGCATTGTGGTCTGTATTTCACCCGAGTCAGGCAATTGGCAGCCTGCGAAAGGTCCATCCGCAAGTCTACCAGGGCCTGAAGGGAATAATAATGGCAGCAATTCTGGCCATCATCTTTAACGATTCCGGCATTACTGCTGCCACTGCCCTTTTATTCTATTTCCTGGTGATTCTGTTGGTCTACTTTGACACCAATATGGTAGCGGAAAAATGGAAAAACCGATTAGCCAGGTTAAGGAACTAGTCCAAACCCCCGATGATGTTTTTAATACCATGGACAAATTCCTTCTGATACCCTTCGCCCAGAAGATCATAAAGCTGAGCATTAAAAGAACTTCCCATCCGGGCAACTTCCTGAGCCACCTCTTCTCCTTTGGAGGTCATAAACACCCGGATAGCCCTGCGGTCCTGGGGGTCAAGCTGTCTTTCCACCAGATTATCCTTTTCCAGCTTATCTACCAGCACAGTCATGGAGGAGCTGTCAATGAGGGTACGGTTGCCAATCTCCTTCAGGGTCAGGCCGTTTTCTTCAGAAAGACACAAAAGGATAAAAGATTGCGGAATACTAACTCCCAGAGGATCCAGCTTGGAGCTTAAATGCTTGTCAATCTTCTTCATGGCAGCTCGCATTCCAAAACAGATAAACGTATTGAGGTCTGACATTCTCCAATAACTCCTTTTCACGAAGATATATTTTTTACACGTAAATACTGAGCATGTAATAATACTATCTTACTGCCTGATTCTTGTAAATATCCTTGTACCAACGAAGTACAGACTAAATCATCCCTATCCTGGTTCAGGCTTGAACTTTTCCAGTCAACAATGTTATTTTAGAATAGACTGCAACAAAATACAATGTACACCGTGGCAAGACCTGTGAAATAGGTTCCCCTCTTTTCTTAAATTGAGGGATAATATACCCGGGCTAATCGCGCTGTCCCGGTAATCCGTCACTGCAAAGACTATACCAGCCTCCTTCCCCTTCGGGTTAGGGGTTTTTTTCGTAAGCCTGCATGAAAATTGTTAAGACATAGGAAGGAGTTTACTAATATGGCCAAAAGGAAAAAACGTATTTTAACCGGTGACCGCCCCACCGGCAAACTTCATCTGGGCCATTACGTGGGCAGTCTGGCCAACCGGGTGAAATTACAGGACGATTATGAAAGCTACATCATCATTGCCGACGTTCAGGCTTTGACCACCCATTGGGAAAAAGATGAGGACTTGCGCGAAAATGTCTTTCAGATTACTTCCGATTATTTGGCCGCAGGCCTTAATCCGGAAAAATCCACTATCTTTATTCAGAGTATGATCCCGGAAATCCATGAACTGACCATGTATTTTTCCATGTATACCTCAGTAAATGTGCTGCGACACAATCCCACCGTGAAAACCGAAGCTGCTCAGCATGGTTTTAAAGATATGACTTACGGTTTCCTGGGCTACCCGGTAAGCCAGGCAGCAGATATCAGTATCTTCAAGGCAGATCTGGTACCGGTTGGTGAGGACCAGGTCCCTCACATCGAACTGGCCCGTAAGATTGTACGCCGCTTTAATGACCTTTACCAGCCGGTGCTGATTGAACCTCAAGCCCTGGTAGGGGATGTCCCCCGCCTGATCGGCCTGGATGGCAAGGCCAAGATGAGCAAGAGCCTCAACAATGCTGTATTTCTTGGCGACACCCCCGATGAGGTCCTCGCCAAAGTGCGCAACGCTGTAACCGATCCGGCTCGTATCCGCAAGACCGACCCGGGGAATCCGGAAGTATGTACCGTATACGAATATCATAAGGTTTTCAACCGCCCCGAAATGGAGCAAATTGAAACCGATTGTCGTCAGGGCCACATTGGCTGTGTAAACTGTAAAAAAAGGTTAAGCGACACCGTTAATATTCTCCTGGAACCTATGCGGGAGAGGAGACTTCAGTACAGCAAATCCACCATCAGAGACATACTGGAAGATGGAACCGCCCGCGCTCATCGCGTAGCTCTGGAGACCATGGAGGAAGTACGCGCAGCCATGCAGATAGACTACTTTGGCCCCTCCCGTTAGGAAAAAACCTTTTTTTGACGCTGACTAACGCTGAATTACGCTGATGCTACTTTGAAGAAGGTTGAACATTTTTTTATAGGGATCAAGGACCATTTATAACCCTTATTTTTTCTCAATGCGCCTACCCTACCTCAACTGCTCGACATCGTTTGTTCAGTGTAAGTCAGCGTCTAAGAAATAATCCTGCCAACCTTGTTATCCGGTTCCCCCCCTGCGGGGGTTGCAATGTTCCCGGCACTCAAAGCTTAGTACCGGGTCACCATTAATACTACCCGTTTTCTTAGGGTCCTCCCAGCCATCTGGACACAACCCGGCTTATCCCGCCCCAATCCAGGCTGAAAGCCAGGAACATAAGCAGAGCCAGCAGGCCAAGCAGATTTAACTTAAAGCGCTGTTGCTGAATCCGTTTGTCTTCCCGGGCCTTTTCTACATCACTTTTGGCCTCTCTGCGCCTCCCCGGCATGTCATGTCTCCTTCCAAAATGTTGCTCTTTTTCATCTTCCCTGCCCGCGTTTTTATCTCCTGCTTACTTCAATGCGTTCACAATCAGGTTGTGTAAAGCCCGCAGAAAGGGTAAAATCTTAAAGGAAAAGCCCAGGGAGGTGTTGGCTTGATACCGGCGTTTGATTTACAGTTTTCCCATCAGGAGGAACATCTGGTTCTGCCTACCATAACCTCAATCAGAGTCGTCCAGCAATTGTATGATATCCTTTTTCAGTACGCCATAACACCTGAGTACGAGGAAAAATTGAAATTCTTCATCGGAAGAATGGAGAAACATATCAAGAGCAAGCCTAAAGCTCCTTTCTCCATGCCACTGGAAGACCTCAAGTTCCTCGATGAAGGATTGGAAGAAATGAAGCTTCTTAACTGGATGCAGATTCCAGTCAGCATTTTTGAAATAGTACCCCGGGGGTTTGATCCCGCTGATGAGTTGGCTGCGGAAAAAGTTTTTAATTTCCTGGAATCCATTTTTACCTTTAACCGCTGGCCGGAAAGCCTGCGTATCGCTGTATATCCGTCCGGACTTACCAGGTATTAGGTAGGGGGAAATTAAAAAAATTATAAAAGGAGGATGCAGAATGGAACTGAAGGGCTCAAAAACGGAACAGAATTTGCTGGCAGCATTTGCCGGGGAATCCCAGGCCCGAAACAAGTACACTTTCTTTGCCAGTCAGGCTGATAAAGAAGGGTACAAACAGATCGCCGCTATCTTCCAGGACACGGCTGATAACGAAAAAGAACATGCCAAGCGGCTTTATAAGTTTCTGGTAGGTGGATCAGTACCGGCCACAGCAGAAAACCTGCTGGCTGCAGCCGCGGGAGAGAACGAAGAGTATACCAGTATGTATCCTGAATTCGAAAGAATTGCCCGTGAAGAAGGATTTAATGAAATCGCCGCAGTCTTCAAAGAAATTGGCGAAGTAGAAGAGGAGCATGAAAAACGCTTTCTCAAGCTACTCGAAAATGTTAAAAACGGCAGCGTATTTAAGAAAGACCAACCGGTAAAATGGAGATGTCGCAACTGCGGCTACGTCCACGAAGGTACGGAAGCACCTGAAGAATGCCCCGCCTGTGCCCATCCCCGGTCATATTACGAGGTCATGGCGGAAAACTACTAAACCGACTGTAAAGCCCGCCGCCAGGCGGGCTTTCAGCTTGTCAAAGAAGTTGACGGAAGCCGTCTTAAAACGCCAGCAGGGCTTCGCGAAGGATCTTGGCGGCCAGTATGGAGGTATTGTCACCCTTTTCAAAAGGCGGGGATACCTCCACCAGGTCAAAGCCGACCACGTTAAGATGGGCCAGCTCGAGAATGGCGCCCAATACTTCCCGGGAAGAAATCCCCCCCGCCTCCGGAGTACCGGTTCCAGGAGCAAAAGCCGGGTCCAGTACATCAATATCCAGAGTTACATAAACGGGTCGCTCCCCAACTGCCGCGACAACTTCATCTATAACCGAGGTGAACTGGTCCAGATAGAGATGGGTATATTCCCGGGCAAAACTTATTTCCGCTCGGGTGGCCGAGCGAATTCCCATCTGGTAAAGCCGACCCGGTCCCAGTTCCTCTACTACATGCCGCATCACCGTGGCATGAGAAAGCCTTTCTTCCAGATACTCCTCACGCAGGTCAGCATGGGCATCCATCTGGATCACCACCAGCTCGGGATAATATCGGTGGTAAGCACGTATAATCGGCAGGGAAACCAGATGCTCTCCCCCCATGGAAAAGAGCTTTTTGCCCTCTTCCAGGAACATCTGAGCCACTGCTTCCATACGCGCCAGGCTGGTGGCTACATTTCCAAAGGGAATACGTACATCTCCGGCATCATAGAAATCCAGTTCTTCCAGGGAGCGGTCCAGATAAATACTGTATTCCTCCAGCCCGTCCGATACCTCCCTTATACGGAAAGGGGCCAAACGGGTTCCGGGACGGAAACTGGTGGTAGCGTCCATGGGTAAACCTACCAGGACCTTGCCGCAGCTTTCCAGGTCCTTTTTTGCAGCCATAAACATGGCCCGCTGTTCAAGGTAATCCAGGGCTTCAGACATGGTTGCCTCCCGGCTTATTCCAATATATTTTTCACAAAAGTTGGCAAGTTAAATGCAGCCCGATGGACATCCGGTGTATAATAACGCCCCGGGCCGACCTCTTTTTTGAGGGGCTCCTCGGGGTTATATTGCTTGGAACCTATAGTAAAACTCCACAACCCACTGGGGTAGGTGGGTATATTGGCCAGGTAAAGCCTGGTAATGGGAAAGGAGGAGGCAATTCCCTGATAAGCCATCCGAATCACATCAGGATTCAAAAACGGCGACTCGCTCTGAACAACCAGCATCCCATCATCGTGCAGGGCCTGAAAAACATTCTGGTAGAATTCCGGTGAGAAAAGCTGCCGGGCCGGGCCTACTGGCTCGGTGGAGTCGACGATCACCACGTCAAAACTATCGGGACGGTTTTTTACGTATTCTATACCGTCAGCAATTACCACTTCAGCACGAGCAGAATTAAATGAACTGGAAAGACCGGGAAAGAAATCACAGGAGGCCTGAATCACCCTCTCATCAATTTCCACCAGGGTTCCCTTTTCCACCCCGGGATAACTAACTACCTCCCTCAAGGTCCCCCCATCTCCCCCGCCAATAATTAAAACCTGAGCGGGACAAGGATGGGAATTTAATGCTACCCGGCTGATCATTTCATGGTATACAAACTCATCCTGGTCAGTAGTCTGCACCATGCCATCCAGTAAAAGCATTCTCCCGTACTGTATCGTTTCCACCACCGTCAGGTGTTGAAACCGGGTCTGTTCATTACGCAAAGTTTCGGTTACCTTACAGCTCAAACCCAGCGATGGGGTCTGGTATTCAGTTACCCAGAGCTCCAAAAGCTTTTCCTCCTCGCTTCATGATTCATGTTATCTTTACTTCAACCTGCCCATTTTTTCGGTCAGGCACCGGGGTTTCTCCTAAAGCTGGCACCAGCCTAATACCATAGCGGTACGGCAGCAAAGGCGCAGCCAATCTTTTCTACCACATGCTCGGTAGCCGCCACCTTGATTTCGTCCAGAGGCAGTTCCCGAATACGGAAAGCCTCTTTTACCATGGCAACCACCTCCGCCTTCGCTTCTTCGGCCGAACACCTGCCACTGAACTCCATAATCACGCCGAAGCTGTTTTCGCGAATGCCAACTGCCACCGCAGCCGCGATCTTTTCTCCCGGTTCCTCGCTTACAATACAACCAAAAGCAATCGGCAAGAGAGACCCGGGGGGAACAACCAGGTCGGGATCATGTTCACAACCCGGAGGCAGGATACTGCTTACCTTTAACAAATTAGTGTTACCAACACGTGCTTTCAGCAGGGCGGCATCAAAAGCTGTTAGTTCACTGTTACCTTCTGCTGAGCCAGCAGTGAGGAAGTATTTTTTAGGGAGTGGCAACAATGGATTACACCTCCAGTAGTTATGATGGACAACAGGATTATTATATACAAAGGAAAGGGAATTTGAAATAGCGTTGTCCCGGCGTTCTCCATTTTGCTGTGCAGCCTGTGTATATTATCAACACTTGATCCAGTTGCCTAATCTTAGTCGCCGGGCCGCACCTGAACCAGGCGAATATATTCAATGAATTGTTCCACTGACCGACGCCGCACCTTTTGCCGCGGGTAAATCACATAAAATGATCGGCGAGCTCCCGTATCCGCCAAAGGCACTACCTTTAAGCCACGATGGGATTCCACATTGCGCCTGGTCCAACTGGAGGCAACTGTCAGCCCCGTACCAGCCTCAACCAGGGCCAGAGCCGCCTCGGTGCTTCCGGCTTCCATAAAGATGTTAAGGCTTTCCTTGCGGATGCCCCGGCTCAAGAGCAGATCTTCCACCGCCTTGCGGGTACCCGATCCCTTTTCGCGAAATATCCAGCGTTCTTCCAGCAGGTCATGCAGGTTGATTTGCTCCCGGTTGGCCAGACGATGAGAAACAGGCAGAATCACCACCAGTTCATCTTCCAACCACTGAAATCCATCTACCTTGCGGGTGTTGATCCAGGCCCCCACCACCCCCACATCGATTTCCCGCTCGGCCACCCGGGAAAAAATCTTTTCCGTATCGGCAACATCCATAAGTATTTTGATGTTGGGGAAGTTATCTTTAAAACCTTTAATAACCTGGGGCAAAATGTATTCCCCCGGTATGTTACTGGCACCCAGAAACAGAGAGCCCCTACGGCTCTCTGTAACTTCTTCCATGGCTTTATCGGTCTTTTCCATAACTTTGAGGATATCCCGCGCACATTGATAGAGGGTCTCCCCCGCTTCAGTAGTCTTCAGTTTTCTGCCGGAGCGCTCCAACAGCAAAACCCCGTACAGATCTTCCAATGCCTGGATTTGTTTGGTGATAGCCGGTTGGGAAAGCCCCATCTCATCCGCTGTCCTGGAAAGGTTTTGGGTTTCCACCACCCGTACATAGGTTCTAAATAGATTCAGGTTCACCTGATTCCCCCCCACATTCTTATCGTAAAAAACCCTCCAAAATAGTGTCTACCGCCTCTTGCTCGGAAAGTCCCAGCGACATCAGTTTAGTTAGTTGTTCCCCCGCAATCCGGCCAATGGCAGCCTCATGGGTCAGCTCGGCCCGGGCATCTTCAGCCACCAATTGCGGAACTGATTTAATACGCGCACTATCCATGATAATGGCATCGCATTCCACATGGCCGTAACACTGGTTTTTACCTACCAGGGAAGCCTTAAAAAGCTGAGTCGAATCATCACGGGCCACCGAACGGGAAAGAATCTGAGCAGTACCGTTCTCGCCCTCGATATTAATTTCAATCAAAGACTCGGCATTTTGCTTACCATGGGTCATAAGTCTCTCCAGAAGTTTCAGATTGCCCCCCGCCTCTACATGGGCGATGGTGGAGCGAACCGTGTCATCCACCCCCCGGATCTGAAACATCTCCATTTCCACACTGGCTCCCTTCCCCACCCTTACAATGGTGGTGGGGTTGAGCACCTTTTTGCCCTGGTCGCTACCTTCGCCATAATGTTTCTCAACATATTTCACTCTGGCATTATCAGCGACCACGAACTCATGGATTCCATCATGACGTGATTCCCCGTGCCCGGCATTATGAATTCCGCAGCCGGCAATAATGGTAACTTCAGCGTCTTCCCCTATAATAAAGGTGTTGAAGACCTTATCCTGAAAGTCGGCCCGGGTAAGAATTACCGGGATATGCACCGTTTCGTCACGGGTTCCCGGCTTTACTTCCACTACCAAGCCGTTGTTTTTTGGGTTGGTACGGATGTCCACCTGGGAGGAGGACTGGCGTATTACCGCCTGCCCGTCACGGCGTACGTTAATTGCACCGGCGGGGACTTCCTGCAGGTCTGCGATGGCGTTGAGAAGGTTCATATCCAGCTTGCTAAAGTTCATATAGTGCTTCCCCCCCGCAGCGGTATTTCATTTTACATTCAATTTCATCTTTAATCAGTGGCCAGACTTGCTGAGGAGACCCCTTTTGGGTGACCTGACCATCTTCCACCACGATAATCTCATCGCAGATAGGCAACAAGTTCTCATTGTGGGTTATAATGATGGCTGCTCCCCGGGGATTGTTCTGGTACTTCATCACAATCAAACCAATAAGCCGCTGGATGGTCCACAGATCAACCCCGGCTTCCGGCTCATCAAAGATGCTTACCACTGCATCGCGCACCAGTACCTGGGCTATCTCAATACGTTTCATCTCCCCGCCGCTCAACCCGGGTCCCACATCACGTTCCAGGTAATCTTCGGGACAGAGTCCAACATCGCGAAGGGTTTTGCGAAGCTCCAGAGGATCCAGATCCGGGCAGGCGATCTGGAGAATATCTTCAACCGCCAGGCCTTTGAACCGGGGCGGCTGCTGAAAGGCATAAGCGATGCCCCGACGCGCACGCTCGGTCACACTCAACTCGTCAACCGCTTCCCCGTTCAAGTAGATATGCCCGCTATTATGGCGATAAATACCCATAATAACTTTGGCGATGCTGGTCTTGCCTCCGCCGTTGGGTCCGGTAATGGCGTATAGTCGTCCCGGTTGAAACTCCAAACTGATATCGTGAATAATCTCACGGGCTGCCCCATTATTACCGTTAACTGTCATACTTATATTTTCCAGTCTAAGCATGTCCGATTCCCCCGTTTACGGTTAGTGCTTATATTCGTCTTATTGTAGCATAACGCCTGGTTATGGTCTAATCCTTTAGATACCTACCTTAACCACCACTGGAAAGATGAACAACCCCTTAGCAGACTTCGACCTCCACCTGAGCAGCGACTCGCCTGCCTATTACCACCCGGCTATGGTTGATCTTAACCACCACCGGTCCATGAAAAGGATGCCGGGAAACCATTTCCACCTTGACGCCAGGAGCCAGGCCAATTTCAAAAAGCCTTCGCTGTACCTGTCTTCCTCCGGAAAGGCGGCTAATGGTTGCAGCCTGACCGCCTTTCAATTCACTGAGTAACATAATCACACCACCTGACTACGTTCTTACCCATTCCTGTCCAAAACAGAATGTCGCAATATGAACGGGGCACTCCTTCTCCCGCCGGTACCTCTCAGTAAATAAGCTTAAGCCGCGATAATGCTCAGGCGTAAGTGCCCCTGTTAAGAATGACCGTGCTAATAAGGTAATATAAGGTTTAAAATAATACCCACCGAAAACGAAGTGGCCAGGCCCAAGCCCAATATTTTGGCGAGCTCCTTGCCCCCCAGTTCCCGCACCGTCATCACCATAACCGGCAGGCAAGGCAAAGACAGGGCAATCATGGCGATGGCAATAGTGGCTTCCCGGGGTGTTAAAGCCAGATTGAGCAAAACCAGTGGTGCCAGGTAACGCTGCACAATGGTAATCAGCACGGCGACAAAGGCCTGTGCCGGAATACCAAAAGCCAAACGGGTTAAGCCTTCTATCCCGGTCACCAATTCCAGCACACCCGATTCAATCAGGGCCCGGACTCCGATGCTCATGAGCAGGAGTAGAGGAAGCACCTCGGTAAAGAACCCGGCAAAACGCTGTTTCACCTTTTGGGCGACATTCCTCCAGTCGGGTATCCGCAATGGGGGAAGTTCATAAATCTCATTCCGTGTACCGGGATAGAGTTTGCGTAAAATAACTCCCAGCACCACCAGGGTAATGATCATGGCAGAAATCAGAACTCCCAGAGAAGCATTAAACGCAGATATAACCGAAGCCATAATTCCCACCGTAGCGGCACAGGGAATAACTATGGACAGAAGCGTCACCACGATAAAGCGCTCCCCGTAGGAAGGAAGTATCCGTGTCGCCAGTACCGCCGGGGTGCGACAGCCAAACCCCATGGAGAGAGGAATAACGGCCTGACCAGATACCCCAAATAGGCTTCCCACTCTTTCCAGGGCTACAGAATAGCGCGGCAACAATCCCGTGTCTTCCAATAAAGAAATAATTAGATTAACCGCCAGCATAGCCGGCATTATTATACTGAAAGGTATAATCAGCCCCTCGGGAACTGCCTGGGAAAGAACTTGATTAACAAAGCCCACCGGTAACAGCCCGGCGATAGCCGAGGCCAACCAGGTATTAAATGGCTCCAAAGCCCGGGCCACAGGTCCCTCACTAAACTCAATGAATTTTACAAGAAAGTAAAACCCGGCATACGCCAGTAAAAGCAGTACAACCGTTCCGCTAACAGGCCGGTCCAGAATCGCCTGGATGAAGTCCAACCCGTTCCTCCTGCCTTCCCCTTCTTGTCTGGTCACCACCCCTGCTATCCGTCGAGCCTTCTCCCACCTGTCGAGATCCTGGTGCTCCACCCCGCCGGGAGCAGCACCAATAGAATTATCACCGCACCCGCCACAACCCCGACACCCGGTAAGGCAACCTGCATCCTTGGACCCCGCTGTAACATGCTGCAGATAGCTTTCCAGCCACGCCGTCAGCTTTTCCTTTCCTTCCCCGCTTAAAGCGGAAAAGCCCACCACCGGACAATTCAATTGCCGGGATAAATCATTCAGATCAACCTCGATTCCCACCTGGCGAGCTTCATCCACCAGGTTTACAACCACCAAAACCTCCGCCCCCAACTCCTGCAATTCCAGAGTTAACGCCAGATTGCGCGCCAGGTTGGTAGCGTCCAGCACATTGATGACCAGATCAGTCTTACCCGGTTCCAGTAGTTCCCTTATGTGATTAGCCTCAGGGCTATCCGAAAAAATCGAATATATCCCCGGGGTATCATAGATAAACAACCGGTGCGGGCCGAACTGTACCGGGTATTTGGATATTTCCACCGATGTTCCCGGATAGTTGGCAACCAGGGTGGAAACACCAAAAAGCCGCTGCATAACCGCACTTTTCCCGGAATTCGGGTTTCCCACCATAATAAAGTTCATAATTCTCCCCTCAAGTGATAATAATAATCATTTTCATAATGGTTATAAAAAAAATTACCGCTGCAGACAATCAGGACAATAAGCAAACAGTTTTAATTCATGGTCTACGATCTGGTAGCCCTTTTTCTCCAGATAATCCTCCAGGGGATGTAATAAATCTTCATCTACCTCAACGATCTGCCCGCATGACAGGCAAATAATATGGTGGTGATGGTGAGAGTTCCCATCAGCCAATTCGTAACGGTACTTGCCCTCATCAAACATACTCTTATAGAGAATGTTCATACCGGCTAACCTCTCCAGAGTGCGGTAAACAGTAGCCATGCCCAGGTTGGGAACCTTTTTGCGAGCTTCCAGTAATACCTCTTCGGCGGTGAAATGTTTGCCGGGGTTGGCCTGCATGACATCAAGCACCGCCCCCCTTTGGGTAGTTAGGCGGTAGTTCTGCTCCTCCAGCCTCTGGTTGATCATTCGGCTCCTGACCATTTTCATTCTCCTGATAATGATTATTGTTATCAGTATATTACAGTCCGCAGCCGCTTTCAAGGGAAAACAAGGGGTCTAAAAGACCCCTTGCGCTGCACCATTGATGTCGTTCCTCACCTGGCTCGGTAAACAAGTGTCTAGACGACCCCTTGCGCCATCATGGCATCGGCCACTTTCTTAAAACCAGCTATATTGGCCCCCGCTACCAGGTTACCGGCCATTCCGTATTCCCGGGCTGCCGCTTCTGATTTGCGGTATATCTCAGTCATTATTCCCTTGAGCTTGTTATCAACTTCCTCGAAAGTCCAGGCATAGCGCATACTGTTTTGGGACATCTCCAATCCGGAAACGGCTACTCCGCCGGCATTTACAGCCTTAGCCGGTCCAAAAAGTATACCCTTGTCAAGGAATAGCTGTACCGCTTCTGCCATACAGGGCATATTGGCCGCTTCGGCCACACATTTGCAGCCATTGGCAATCAAGTGTTCTGCATCTTCCCGGCACAACTCGTTTTGAGTAGCGGTAGGAACCGCAATATCACAAGGAACCTCCCAGGGAGAACGACCCTCTACCCACTGCAGGCCAAATTTCTGGGCATAATCCTTGGCCGGCCGACGGTAGATGCACCACAGGTCCAACAGGAAGTCGAGCTTCTCACCCTGGATTCCTTCGGGATCAGAAACATAGCCAAACTCGTCGGCAATAGTAACCACTTTGCCCCCCAACTGGTTGACCTTTTCAATAAAGAAAGTCCCAACATTGCCATAGCCGGAAATGGTAACTGTCTTGCCCGCCCAGCTTTCACCCCGGGACTGCAACATTTGCTCTATAAAATAAGCTACCCCGTAACCCGTAGCCTGGGGTCGGGCCAGACTCCCCCCCCAGCTGATCCCTTTACCGGTAAGCACCCCTTCAAAGGTATTGGTAATTCTCTTGTACTGTCCAAAGAGATAACCGATTTCGCGGGCACCTACCCCGATATCGCCGGCGGGAACGTCAGTATTTGCACCAACATGGCGGAACAATTCCGTCATAAAACTCTGGCAAAAGCGCATGACCTCACCATCGGATTTGCCACGGGGATCAAAGTCGCTTCCTCCCTTACCGCCGCCCATGGGCAGGCCGGTGAGGGAATTCTTGAAAACCTGTTCAAAACCAAGAAACTTAATAATACCGAGATTTACCGATGGATGAAAACGCAACCCGCCCTTATAAGGGCCGATGGCGCTGTTGAACTGCACCCGGAATCCCCGGTTAACCTGAACTCGCCCATTGTCATCCAGCCAGGGGACCCGGAAAATAATCTGCCGCTCCGGCTCGACCATTCTTTCCAGTACCCCGCTGTCAATATACTCGGGATGACTCTCTATAACCGGTTGCAATGATTCCAAAACCTCATGGACGGCCTGATGAAACTCAGCTTCGCCCGGATTTCTTTTTACTACTCGTTCCATTAAATCTTGAACATAAGACACTCTAGTTTTCCCCCTTTGGATAACCTTAGCCTACGGTGTTCATCAAAATTATAGTTTGGTCAGGAGAGGGTGTAAACCCATTTATATTGCGGTATACAGTATATCTGAATGGGGACACACTCTCCCCCCGGCAGCTTTTCTCAGAAGCTCCGGAAGAACCCCATTGCGTTCAAACCGATCTGGTTGGGAAGGAATGTCCCCGGGCATGTGAACGGGGTCACACCTCCCCCTCGTGGCTTTTTCCGGGTCAATCAGGCTGTGCGCAGATCCTTTATATCTGCCTTGTCACGCAATTCGTTCAGATATTTGCTGAAAATCTCCTCCTGCCGGTCGGTTTTCAGCTGGTTTATAATCTGCTGTTGCACCTGGTCAAAACTCTTCTGCACCGCCTCCTGCCGTTGTCCCACCTTTATAATGTGGTAGCCAAAGCGAGTCTTGACCGGCTCCGCGGTCATGGTACCGGGCTGCAGGGCCAGGGCCGCATCTTTAAAGGTCTGGTCGTAAGGGCTGCCGGGATTAATAAGTCCCAGGGCGCCGCCATCCTTTTTACTGGGACAATCGGAGTACGTGCGGGCCAGTTCTCCAAAGTCTGCTCCCTGCTTCAGCTGGGCGGTTAATTCATTAGCCTGTTCCGGTGAGGATACCAGGATGTGGAATACCTCTATTCCTCCCTCATCCTTAAATTCATCCGTATGAGCGTCGTAGTACTCACGGGCTTCTTTTTCATCCACGCTGACTTCAGAAGTTACTGCCTCGCGCAGTTTGGAATATAAAATCTGGGTTTTCAGTTCCTTATGAAAAAATGCCTCGTCAATGCCGTTTTTGTCCAAAAAGGCCTGATAGGCCTGTTGATCCAGCCCGGCTTTGGCCTCCCCATCACTGACCTCAATCTTTCGGGTGGAAGCCTCCTGCCAGAGCAGTTTTTGCAGAATCATTTCCTCATAACTCTGTTCCTTGAGCTTCTTGATAACCTCCCGGTCCTTCTCCTCATCCAGAGCGGGAGCCGGCCCGGAACCATCAGCTGGTGCACTGCCCAGAACACTTTGTTCGTAGAAGGTTTTTACGATAAGGTAATGCTGGTCCAGCTCCGCCTGAGTTATAGGGTCGCCATTTACCAAGGCGATCGTTTTTGGCTTCTCTTCCTGCTGGCACCCCCAAACTAAAAAACAGGCCAACAAAAGCACCGCCAGCAGGAAACCTTTTCTTCTCCCCATGTTTTTCCCTCCTGCCATAGACAAAAGCCCGGGTTTGGAACCGGGCCTGTACTGATTTAATGTTACATGTTCTTAATTAGTTGGTCAGCAAACTGGGAGCATTTTACCTCGGTGGCACCGTCCATCAGGCGGGCAAAATCATAGGTTACCACTTTGCTGGCGATGGACTTTTCCATGGCGGCAATAATGAGATCAGCCGCCTCATTCCAGTTCAGATGGCGCAGCATCATTTCCCCGGATAAAATAACCGAGGAGGGATTTACCTTATCCAGACCGGCATATTTGGGCGCCGTCCCATGAGTTGCTTCAAAAATGGCATGACCGGTGACATAGTTGATGTTGGCACCGGGTGCTATACCGATTCCACCCACCTGCGCGGCCAGGGCATCAGAAATATAGTCCCCGTTAAGGTTCAGAGTAGCCACTACATCAAACTCATCCGGGCGGGTTAAAATCTGCTGCAAGAAAATGTCGGCAATAGCATCCTTAACCAGTATTTTGCCACTGGCCAGGGCCTCATCTTGAACCCGGTCAGCCGCCTGTGCTCCCTTTTCTTCCTTGATCCGGTCATACTGTTCCCAGGTAAAGACCTTTTCCCCGAATTCCTCTTCGGCCAGCTCATAGCCCCAGTTACGAAAAGCCCCTTCGGTATACTTCATGATATTGCCTTTGTGAACCAGGGTTACGCTTTTACGTCCGTTTTCAATAGCGTAATTCATAGCCGCCCGAACCAGGCGTTGACTTCCCTCTTTGGAAACAGGCTTGATGCCAATACCGGAAGTCTGGGGGAAACGGATTTTGCTTACTCCCATTTCCTGCTGCAAAAAGTCGATTAGTTTCTTTACTTCGGGAGAATCACTGGCATATTCGATCCCGGCGTAAATATCTTCCGTATTTTCCCGGAATATAACCATGTCTACCTTTTCCGGGCGGCATACCGGGGAAGGAACCCCTTTAAAATAACGTACCGGACGTAAACAGGTATAGAGATCCAGTTCCTGCCTTAGAGCCACATTCAGAGAACGAATCCCTCCCCCTATAGGAGTAGTGAGGGGTCCCTTGATGGCAATCGTATACTCGCGGATGGTATCCAGAGTCTCTTGCGGCAGCCATTCTCCGCATTCATTAAACGCCTTTTCCCCGGCCAATACTTCTTTCCACACTATGGATTTTTTTCCCTGATAAGCTCTGGCAACTGCAGCCTCCAGAACTCGTGAGGCCGCGGCCCAGATATCCGGCCCGGTCCCATCGCCTTCGATAAAGGGAATGACCGCGTGGTCGGGCACCTTCAATACACCGTTTTCCACAAGGATCTTCTCTCCCTGCACCAACAAACACCTCCATATGATTAACCCGGCCCGGGGAACCGGGCCTGAATGGGTCCTATTGCTCTACTTGCATCCCCGGGCTGATATGTCTGCCAGGAAAAGCCGTTGGGCGGCATCCGTTTCCACCGACGGCAGAAATATAGGGGCGGGATCGGGTAACACCAGGTTTGCTCGCTCCTCCCGGTTAACAGGCTGAGTATATGATTCGGGAAATTGTAAAACCTGTTTCTGAGCAGAATCATGCACCAGCAGTCGATGTAGAATTCCGGAGGGGGTAGTAAGACTTCCTGGTATAACCGAATCCAGTAGCTTCCACTCACCCGCGGCAGTAAGGTAATGACCATACCTTTCTCCGGGGGCCGGCATGGGAATTACCAGATCAGCCAGTTCAGCAGTGGCATGCATACAGGGCGCAGCTACTACCAGCAAATCAACCTGGCGCAGTACTTTCCCGTCCAGCAACCCGGCTCCGATCGGATCTTCACCAAGAATAAATACCGCTCGGCATTGACCCGCATGTATGCATTGTACCAGTTCCGCAGTGCTATTGACAAAACCTGCTTTGGTAATACCCGGTCGGTTACCCCCCGGGCCAATTATCAGCAAACCACCAGCACCCTTCAGGTGCCCGGTCAAGGCGGCCAGATTGGCCAAAACTTGCACGGCCGCTGTGCTGACCATATATCCATCTACAACCATAATGGCATGTTTGGCTCCAACCATTTCCTCCGCAATACGCTCCTGTATATGATCAAAATCCCTGCCGGCAAAGGAAATATCCGATGCAGCCAAACCTTTTTCCCCATTACAAGCATCTCGAGCAGCCGGAGAATGTTTTAGCACTGCGGCCAGGACTCCCTCCAGCCAGTCGGTGGCATTGCCGGCAGGTTGAACCCGCATCCAGGCGCAGTCTTCCAGCACGTTGTCATCGGGGCTGATGACCACCAGCCGGGCCCCCTTTTCCACCGCCATCCGGGTGCGCATCAGAGCTACCTGGCTAAGATCAAAGTCTCCTACCAGCATGATCAAGTCTGCCTGATATAAATCCTCCCAGGAAGCGGTAGACTGGCTGTGACCGATAACCGGCTCCAGACCCAGCGCAGCATCCCGGGAGAAACTACCCAGCCAGGTCGTTTTTGAAAACCCGGCCGCCAGATTCGCAAGCTGCTGCGCTTCTTCCCCGGAACAGGATGGGGTAAGGTAAAAGGCGGTTCCCGCCTCCCCGTGTTGCCGGGTGATAGCCTCCCTGCATTCCTGCAGGAAGCGTCCCGCCTCTGCGAAGGAAATTTCACCAAATTTGCTTTCCCGGCGCAGCAAAGGTTTTTCCAATCTATCCGTTGGCGTTTTCCATCCGAAGCGGCCCCGCGAACAGAGCAGTCCGTCACTGGCAGGCATCACCCTGACCGGCCGGGAACCAAACTTCTCCACCCGGGAGTCACAGGCGATTCCGCAACCGGTGCAGAAGCCGGCTGCTCCGCTCAGTTGCAGCGGAACCGGTTTGACACCCGGAATTCGTTCACTAAGAGCTCCGGTAGGACATAAGGCCACGCATTCTCCGCAGCTTATGCAACCTGAATCTTTCCAGGCCACGCCCATTTCCGGTGTAATGACAGTTGCAAACCCGCGGTCCACCAGGCCCAGAGCACTGACCCCCGCGATTTCCTCACAGACCCTTACACACAGACCGCAGAGAATACATTTTCCCATATCCCGCACCATAAAGGGATGGCTGTCGTCCATCCCCGCCGGGTGCTTGCCTCCCCGCAGACGTTCCGGTTGAACCCCATAACGCCGGGCATAAGCCAGGAGTTTGCATTCAAAATAGTCCAGGCAGCCGCATTCCAGACAACGCCCCGCCTCGGCCAGGGCCTTTTCCGTCGGTAGAATGTGGCTGACCGGTGCAAAGTTGTGCCGGCGCACCTCGGGATCAGCATGTTCCTGCTGGCAGCGGGGTTGCTGGGCAAAACTGTCAAACCAGGATTGCTGAGGTTCCTGCCGGGACAGATAGGAGGAAGAATGATCCCTAACAGTTTCTCCCTGCAAATAAGCCTGGATGGACTCTGCGGCTTTCTTGCCCCAGGCCACCGCCTCAATGGCAATCCCCGGACCGCTAACCACATCTCCGCCGGCGAAAACACCCGCCATGCTGGTGGTACAAGTTTGCTCATCGGCATCAATGGTATCCCAGCGACTGAGAGCCAAATCCTCCAGGCCGGCTGTATTAACCTCCTGGCCAATGGCGGCAATCACCGTATCTACGGAAATAAGCTCTTCTTCTCCAGTAGGAACCGGCCGCCGTCGACCGGAAGCATCAGGCTCGCCCAGCTTCATCTTGTCCACTTTAACAGCGGCTGCTTTCCCGTTATTGCTGACAATCTCCTGGGGAGCTGCCAGGAAGTGAAACTGCACGCCCTCTTCCATAGCCTCTTCGATCTCGCTATCCTGCGCCGGCATCTCAGCACGGGTGCGCCGGTACAAAACCATTACCTGCCCGGCCCCCAGGCGCAATGCGGTACGGGCCGCGTCCATGGCCGTGTTTCCTCCACCAATAACGGCCACCCTGTCACCCAAAGCCACCGGACACTGCTGGGCCACCTCACGCAGAAAGTCTATTCCTCCCAGGACCCCTTCTGCTTCCTCCCCGGGACAACCAATGCGGGAGGATTGCCAGGCACCTGTTGCCAGAAAGACGGCATCGTGTTCCTGACGTAGAACATCTAAATGAATATCCCGGCCCAGCCGTACATTATTTATAAAGGAGACTCCCAGCGCTTTGATTAGTTGAATCTCCCTTTCAAGGATCTCTTTGGGAAGTCGATATTCCGGTATACCATAGCGCAGCATTCCCCCTGCTTGCGGCATGGCATCGAATACAGTTACCTGATTACCCGCCCGGGCCAGAAAGAAGGCCGCCGTCAAGCCAGCCGGTCCCGCCCCCACCACAGCTACCTTCTTGCCGCTGGCCGGCTGAACGGGCGGCTGGTAAGGCATGGCAGCAGTCAAGTCCTGCATGCCCACGAAAGCCTTGAGGTTGGCTATGGCAATCGGTTCGTCCACCCTGCCTCGGCGGCAGGCATCTTCACAGGGATGAGGACATACCAGTCCTATGCTTGCCGGCAGGGGATAACTCTCTTTCAACAACTGTACCGCTTCTCTATAATGACCGTTGGCGATAAGTCCCACATAACCCTGGCAATCGGTCCCGGCAGGACAAGCCAGGCTGCAAGGGGGACGACAGTCGCCACAATGGTCGGAAAGGAGCAGCTCCAGGGTTAGCTTGCGGGAGCTTTTAACCCGGTCTGACTCCGAATAGATTACCATACCATCCCGGGCCTCGGTAGCGCAGGCGCGCACCAGGTTGGAAATGCCCTCGACTTCCACCACACAGATGCCACAGGCGGCATAGGTTTTCAGGCGCGGCTCGTGGCAAAGGGCAGGAATATCAATGTCATTGGCAATGGCAATATCGAGAATGGTTTGCCCTGCCCGTCCCACTGCCTCTCGTCCATCTATGGTCAGCCGTATCATATTTCACCCTCCTCTCCCTTACTCCACCCTTACCGCGGCGAATTTTTCCGGGCATACCTCCAGGCAGGTTCCACACTTGATGCATTTATCCTGCTCTATAATATAGGGCTGTTTCTTTTCTCCGCTAATGCACTCCACCGGGCATTTGCGGGCGCAGATGCCGCATCCCCGGCAGCGTTCCGGATCGATAATATATTGAATCAGGCTCTTGCACTGCCCGGCCGGGCAGCGTTTCTCCTTAATATGCGCCTCATATTCGTCACGGAAATACTCGATAGTAGTGAGGACCGGGTTGGGGGCACTTTGCCCCAGGCCGCACAGTGAGGCCGCCTTGACCTCCCCGGCCAGTTCCTCCAATAATTCTATATCTCCCTCTTGTCCTTCCCCCGCACATATCCTTTCCAGGACTTCCAGCATGCGGGTGGTGCCGATACGGCATTGCACACACTTGCCGCAGGATTCCTTGCGGGTGAAATCCAGGAAGAAACGAGCCATATCCACCATACAGGTACTATCATCCACCACAATCATACCTCCGGAACCCATAATGGCTCCGGTGTCCTGTATGGACGCATAATCAACCGGCGTATCCAGAAGGGAAGCCGGAATACATCCCCCGGAAGGCCCCCCCAGTTGCCCCGCCTTGAAGCGGCGGTCTCCTTTAATACCCCCGCCTATAGCAAAAATAATCTGCCGTAGGCTGATCCCCATGGGGACCTCCACCAGTCCCCCCCGTTTGATTTTACCCGCCAGGGCAAAAACCTTGGTGCCCTTGCTATCTTCAGTGCCCAGGGCGGCAAAGGCGGATCCGCCGTTAGCAAGTATCCAGGGTATATTGGCCAGTGTTTCTACATTATTAATGCTGGTAGGGTTATTGCGGTAACCCCGCTGGGAAGGAAAGGGCGGTTTTAGTCTGGGCATTCCCCTCTCCCCTTCCAGGGAGGCAATTAGAGCAGTCTCCTCACCACAGACAAACGCACCGGCCCCCTGTTTAATGGAAATATCAAAAGAAAATTCACTGCCCGACAGGCCCTCACCCAGAAAACCCCTGGCCCGGGCCTGATTGATGGCAATGCCCAGTCGCTCTATGGCCAGAGGGTACTCGGCCCGGCAATAAATAATCCCCCGTCCGGCCCCGATAGCATAACCGGCAATAAGCATTCCTTCCAGAACTGAATGGGGATCGCTTTCCAGCAGGCTGCGATCCATGAAAGCGCCCGGATCCCCTTCGTCTGCATTGCAGACCACATATTGGGGTGCAGCCGCTTCCTGGCGGGTAGCATTCCATTTAAACCAGGTGGGAAAACCAGCTCCACCCCGCCCTCGCAGACCGGATATTTTAATTTCTTCTATAACCTGTTCCGGAGTGAAGGAGGTTACAACCCGTTGCCAAGCCTGATAGCCACCTGCTTGACAATAATCATCAATCGATTCCGGATCGATATGTCCACAATTGCGTAAAGCGATCCGCAATTGAGCTTTTAAAAAGCCAGCCGGTTCTGCACTGCTGGCAACCAGGCGATCCCCCCGGGATCCTCTTCCCTGCAAGTGGGCTTGCAGGATTTCTCCCACTTCCTCCGGTTTTACATTGCCATACGTAAAGATTCGCCCGTCATCCTCGATGACGTCCAGGAGCGGCTCATGATGGCACATGCCAATACAGCCGGTACGCTTCAGCTCCAGTTCGGGATTTAATCCGGCCACTTCTTGCTCCAGTATCTCCCAAAGTTCCAGTGCTCCAGCGGCTATGCCACAGCTGCCCATGCCCACCTGTACTATCATTTTTCTTCCGCCCCCTCCCGCAATTGCCCTTCCCTTTTATAAATGGAGCGGATAATCGACCGGGCCTTATCCGGGGTTAATGGTCCATAGGCCTGTCCATTGATCATCATCACCGGAGCCAGGCTGCAGCAACCCAGGCAGGCCGCCGTATCCAGAGTAAAGAGACGGTCAGCGGTAGTCTGGCCCGCTTCGATATTCAACTCGTCACCGAGTGCGGTTTTGATACGTTCCGCCCCATTTACATGACAGGCAGTACCCTCACAGAGGAGAATCAGGTATTTCCCCACCGGCGTAAAGCGAAACTGGGTATAAAAAGTAGCCACACCAAAGACCCGGGCTGGCTTTACCCCCATGCGCCTGGCAATATGACTTAATGCCAACCGGGGCAAATAGCCATAAACCTTCTGGGCTCCCTGTAAAACGGCAATAAGATTGCCGCTATCCTCTTGATTGTTTTGCAGCAGTTCCTCTATTAGATCCAGATCAACTTCCCCCTCCGGAAAACTGGCCTGGATAAACTTATCTTTGCCGCAGCCGCATTCCATATATCTAAAACCCCCTTCCCACAACAACCATCCCTGCCATTCAACCCCTGACCTGGAAAAGAACCGTTCCCTTTCCCGCGGGGTTTATCCGCGGTTACATCAACATCTTACCGGAACCACCCCCTTTGCGAAAGGGTGTGGCAGAAAAATATATTGTATTCCTTAAATGAGCAACATCAGAGAATCAGAAAGAATGGAGACGGGGGAAAAAGATGGACGCAGATGAGGGTTTTTACAAGGTTAATGGGAACGCTGGTCATAAAGACCAGCGCAGGGTGCAGGTTTTTCAGCCCAGCGAGGAAAAGCAACAGTTTTGAAGGGAAACCGCTGCCAATTAAAGAGTTTTCACCCGGGCGATCATTTCAATTTCGCAGGCTGCGTTCAAAGGCAGGCTGGTTACCCCCACCGCCACCCGGGTATGCCGCCCCCGTTCACCGAAAAGCTCTTCCAAAAGTAAAGAGGCACCGTTTAAAACCTGGGGTTGCTGGTAGAAATCCGCACTGCTCTGAATATAGCCGGTGATTTTAATTATCTGCTCCAAATCCTCCCAACTGGCCAGCCTGCTTTTCAAGGCAGCCAGACAATTAATTATTGCCAGGCGGGCGGCCTGCTGCCCTTCTTCCATTCCCAGATCCTTACCCAACTTACCAGTCACCGCGAGTTTTCCGTCCCGCATGGGAAGTTGTCCGGAGACATATACATCTGGTCCGCTCTGCAACACCGGTACATATGCAGCCTGGGGTGAGGGTACCTCGGGAAGTACAATCCCCAGCACTGCCAATCTTTCTTCAACCGTCACCTTAAACCACCCTTTCCCTAACGAATAAAGCCCTGCACTACTGCCACGATAAACAGGGCATAAAATACCCCTCCCAACATAAGGATGGGGGCACTGATATGTTTGCGGGTACGCAGTTCAAAGAATATGACTCCCGCGGACAGCAAAGCAATACCGGCAGAAAGTAAAGCCCCGGGATTCAATTGCCAATCAGTCAGGAAAATACCGATAGCTGGAATAAGGGAGCTTTGGAAGACCATGGCCCCGGTAATGTTCCCCAGGGCCAGGGTATCCTTTTCCCGGGAAATCCAAATTACGCTGTTAAACTTCTCCGGCAATTCGGTGGCAATCGGGGTAATTATAATCGCCAGGACAAAAGCGGGAACAGCATACATCAGAGCCACCGCCTGTACTGAGCTGACAAAGAGATCGGCACCGAAAATAATCAGGACCAGTGCTGTCACCACCTGGGCCAGGATGACCAGCAGGTGCGGACTTTGGTCAGGAGGGGTGGGGAAAGGAAAGCGGGCAAAATAACACTGGGGAAGTGCATTTTCGGCTTCCACGTCCCGCTCCTCGTTCACCATGATAAATACATAAATAAAATAGGAAACCACCATTAAAGTTGCCAGGATCAATTGCAGGCTCCGCCAGGCGGGGGGAAACAGACCGCAGACAATCGCTACCATATACACCACCATAAAAAAGCCCAGATCACGGGACATAGTGGAGTAATCAGCAACTACCTTCGTACCACTGCTTCTCCGGCCGCGAAAACCAACTACAGCCACCCCGGTTACAAACATCGCCAGGGTGGCCAGCATCAGCGGAGCACCGAGGATAGCGCCGATACCAATGGCGTGTCCTTCCCTGCCCTGCCCGAAGATGATAGCAATAATAGGAATAATGGTTTCCGGCAGCGCCGTTCCCACGGCCGCCAGAACACTGCCTACCGCCCCTTCGGAAAGGTTAAGCTTACATCCCAGCCATTCAATACCGTTTACAAAGACCTCGGCGCCAACCAGGATGATACCCAGGCTGATAACCAGCAAACCAATCTCGTACAAACTAAAAACTCCTTTACCCTTCTATTCCAGATGAACCGGAATGGCCTGACGCTGTTTAAAGGAGATTACCCGACGGTACCCCGCCTGGCGGGCCAACTCTATAGCTTCTTTAAGACCCTCTCCCACCTGATCTGGATGATGGGCATCTGAACCCAGAGTTACCGGGATATTGTTTTCATAAAGGGCGGTTGCAATTTCGGCAGAGGGATAAATCTCCCCGACTGGTTTGCGCAGGCCGGCACTATTTATTTCCACCACCAGGCCGGACGCCCTCAAGGCCGGAAAAGCTTGCTTTGCATAAGCCAGAGAGTTCATCTTAACCGGCCGGTGTCCCCATATTTTAACCAAATCCAGATGACCGATGATATCGAAAAGGCCCGAAACAGCCGCCCTTTCTACCAGAGAAAAATACTCCCGGTAGACGTCGTCCACCTCGCGTTCTTCAAAAGGTTTGCGATAATCGGGGTGGTCAAAGGCCCAATCGCCGATAAAATGTACCGAACCGATAATATAGTCGAAAGCAAACCTCTGGGTAAAACGGGAGATGCCTTCCTCCCGTCCCGGGATAAAATCCATTTCCAGCCCCAGCTTTATCTGCAGGTCCGGAAATTGCGCCTGAAGCCTCTGCAACAACTCTGGATTAAACCCAGCGAAAAACTCATTATGCTCGGAAAATCCCAGTTCTTTTATCCCGCGCTCCCGGGCCTTTCGCGCAAACTGCTCCAGCCAGGAATCAGTGTATGTATATTCTCCATGTGCCAGTGCATGCACATGATAATCCAGCAACACCTTTTTCCTCCTGACTTTTTTCTTTCAGTTATCCATTTAACCACTCCTACCACCGGAAATCAAGAAACCTGGGGGAAAAAAGAATTGCATTCATGGAGGGGATGGACTAAAATCGTAAGAAATCTATACCGTTACCGTATTTGTATTATATATGTAAAAGGAGGGTCCGGTCGCCCCATGGCTACTATTGTTCCCTTTCGCGGACTTCGTTACAATCTGGAAAAAATCAGAGACTTGCGCTCTGTGGTAACCCCACCTTATGACATTATCGATGAAACCGCCCAGGCCAGATACTATGCTGAAGATCCCGCTAACATCATCCGCCTGGAACTGGGACTGATGTTTTCTCAAGATACCCTGGCCAACAATCGTTATACCAGAGCCGCCCAGTACCTGCAAAAGTGGTTAGAAAGCCAGATCCTGGTCGCCGAATCCCGACCGGCCGTCTACCTGTACCAGCAGGAGTTTACCGCTCGAGGCGAAACCCTGACGCGGACCGGAATGATATGTGGATTAAAAGTGGAACCTTATGAAAACGGCAATATTCTCCCCCATGAGGAAACCCTGTCCAAACCCAAGACTGATCGCCTGTACCTGATGCGGGCTACCAGTTCTAATTTTAGTTCCATTTTCGGGCTTTATTCCGATGAAGAACGCAGCCTGGACCAGTTACTGGCCAATGCTGTAGCCGGGCAATCACCAGATGCCGCTCTGGTGGACGAAGCCGGTGAACATCATCGCCTGTGGGCAATAGACGACCCGGCCATACTGGAGAAGGTGGTAGAGATTATGGCTGACAAAAAGGTCTATATTGCTGACGGGCACCATCGTTACGAGACCGCTCTCGCCTATGCCCAGGAGATGGCGGATCAGAATTGCCCGGGTTTTGATTATGTAATGACCACCCTGGTCAACCTCTATGATGAAGGCCTGGTCGTGCTTCCGACCCACCGGGTAGTGGGCAACCTGGCCCATTTCAAGATTGCCGATCTGCTTTCTACCCTGGGTAATACTTTTGCCATCCAGCACCTGGGCGGCAAAGAGCAGCTTCCTGCCCTGATTGCGGAAATGGCCCGGTTGGGAGAAGACGCCCACGTTTTTGGTATGTATGCCGCCGGGGAGCTTTACCTCCTGAGCATTAAAGACTTTGCCTCAGCCTGCAGCCAGCTCCCGGCAGATAGATCCCCCGCCTGGAAGAAACTCGACGTAGCCCTTCTTGACAACCTTATCCTTGACCAATTGCTGGGCATCGGCGAACACGAACGACGCAACCAGGACAACCTGGCCTACAGCCGCGACGAGGAATGGGTAATAGAACAAGTGGACAACCAGAACTACCAGCTGGGTTTCTTCCTCAACCCCACCCGGGTACAGGAAATTGTCGACGTAGCCTCAGCCCGGGACAAGATGCCACAGAAATCCACCTACTTCTACCCCAAACTCATCACCGGCCTGGTAATAAACCATCTGGAAACCAAATAAAGCGCCAAAACCCCGGGCCGTTACAAACGGCCCGGGGTTTTTAGAATTGGCAGCAGTATCTACTCCTGGACCCCTCGCGGTGGACAACCGTCGTTTCGGCTTTTTCTTTACCATCAAAGATCCGTCATCACGGCCATCTGCTCACGGATTACGGGATCTTCAGTTACTTCGACGACAGCAGGTTATACAATACCTGCGCCATCTCCGCTCTAGTAGTGGTGCTTATTGGAGATAGCTTGCCGGCATCCCCCCTGACAGTTCCGGCTTCTCCCTATGCCGGCGGGATTCGCGAGTTTAAAATAAAGAAATAGCGGCAGGAGCGGCAATGGATGTAACAAACTGCGGGGTACAGAGGATGGGCCTCGCGAGCAGGGCTAAATACAGATAAAGGGTGTTCCCGGACTGGCAATTATCCTTGTACCAAGTAGTTTTTGGGGGTGTTGGGGAATCATGATTAATAAGAAAAGTAAAAATGGAACAATTCTTATAATCCTGCTTGTTTTTCTGTTGTTTACTACTTCGGGATGTTTTCGGGATCATGTAGATACTGATTCATCAAATCCGCCCTCTTTTTCTGATCATGGCAGGATAGTGGCTACGGATGAGAACACCAACAATCTTATGAATAACGGATATATTGTTGGTTATGGTAATACAACATTATTTACACCGAGAAATGGTGACAAAGGGGTTTATAAGATTGATGAAGGGAATAAAACCCCAAAGGTTGTCGACGAAATACAAGTCCACCAGCTGCTCGTTAATGACAAGTATGTATTTGCATTAGATTATAGTGATATTTACCGGTTTAAACCTAATGGTTCCAAACCTCAACTGGTCTATCAAGCTGACCGGCAAACATTCGTGGTTTTTTGCGATAATGAATGGATTTATTATTGCGTCCATAATGTAATCATCTGCCGTGCGGATGAACCGCCTCCTGGTGAAGAACCAAGAATGTATGAATATCTCACCCTTTATAAAGTAAAACCTGATGGGAAACAGGTTTATCAGGTCTTAAATTATATCCATGATTTTAAGCTGCCATATATTTCTGACGGATGGATTTATTATTCCTGTAGTCCGCCAGATTGGGTGGCAGAACAGGAGAATTTGACAGGCATGGAAAGTGGCCTGTTCAAAATTAAACTTGATGGTTCGGAAAAAACAAAGCTCCTGGATGCTATTCCCTTCAGCCCCATTGTCAAAGCAGGGGACTGGTTATTTTATTCGCTTGATGGCATATATCGATTAAAAATTGATGGCTCGGAAAAGGTGAAGCTTTGCGATGACCATGCCGCGGCAGTTAACATTAAAGGTCAATGGATTTGTTATACTACCTTTGATGATAATATCGGGCTTTATAGAGTTGACTGGGAAGGTCATAACCGGCAAAAGATTAGTTCCCAAGAAAGAGTACAGGATATCTCCATCGTGGGAGATTGGGTTTATTTCCATATTGACAAAGGCAATACCTGGCCGCTATACCGAATAAAAGTGAATGGAATTGGAGAAGAGAGAATTGAAATAGGAAAATAGTTCTCCTAACACCCTACGCGGATAAAAATTTCACCTGGTTTCCGCCGGCAGGTTTGGCCTGGTATTTCTATTAAAAAAGGTGTCTGGCACCCAAACCGTGCACTCTTTTTTGTTTGGCAATTACTAGGGCAACCGCTTACAAAGCTGCGACGAATCCTAACTGTATTAGCATACTGTTAATAATGGGAGCAAGATTGCTGGTGTTTATAAGCACCAGTTAAATCAACGCACCTAAAACTGCCGGGATGAAGCTATTAAAGAGAACCTAAACACTTTGAAGAGTACCCTGTCACAGGGTATGAACAGCATCAGGGAC
>CAZLYH010000003.1:55031-60360 GCA_964563775.1 uncultured Syntrophomonadaceae bacterium
CTGTCACAGGGTATGAACAGCATCAGGGACAGCATTCATGACCTACACGATGAGTCACTCGATCTATATAATGAAACGACTGCTTTGATAAACAGTTTTTGTCTTTGTCCGGTCTTCCTTGACTACGATATTGAGGGGAGTCTTAATAGGGCTGTAAAATGTTGAGCGTTACGGGAGTTGAAATCTTGAGCCGTATTCTAGCATTGCCCCCACCGGTCACCACTACACTGTCATAGAACTTATCATTATTTCCACCGTCCAAGAAACAGCCAAAACCCCGGTACGTTACAAACGGCCCGGGGTTTTTTACCAACTTTTATGTCTAAATTACACGTAGGCCGACAGGCCGCCGTCCACCAGCATGACCGTGCCGGTAATCCACTTGGAATCGTCACTGGCGAAGAAAATAATGGCACCATTCATATCGTCGGGATAGCCCACCCGCTTCATGGGAAAGAGGCGGTTGAGCTTATCCATCTTGCCGGCTGCCTCCAGTCGGTCGATTTCTCCTTGCATCATGGGGGTGACAATATGGGAGGGGCACAGGCAGTTGACGCGGATGGCGGGCCCCAGTTCGGTGGCCAGAGCCCGGGTCAGATTGTTGACCCCGCCCTTCATAGCGCAATAGGCGGTGGATCCGCGGCTGCCGAAGACACCCAAAATTGAGGATATGTTTACTATGCTTCCGCCCCCGGATTCCATCATCAGGGGAACCATCACCTGAGTGACCTCAAAGACACTGCGCAGGTCTATGCGGTAAATCTGGTCAAACTCTTCCACCGTAGTATCCAAGAAAGGCTTGCGCAAGGCCGAGCCGGCGTTGTTTACCAGTACATGCAGGCCCCCCCATTTCTCTTTAATGCTATCGCGAAGTTTTTCGATATCTTCCCGCCGGGTAACATCGGCCGAAATAGCCATGGCCTCCCCGCCCAGGGCGGTAATCTCACCAACGGTTTCTTCCAATGGTCCCGGCCTGCGCCCGGTCACCACTATCCGGGCACCTGCAGCCGCCATGGCCAGAGCCGCACCTTTGCCGATTCCCGTTCCTCCACCAGTAACGAGTACAACCTTCCCCTTCAATCTCATTTCTTAAACCCCCTCCTGTTTATGAAGAATAACCTTCCGGCAACTTGCTCAAATTAATGTTTTTTATAAAGCCGGGATTAAAAGACGGGTGCAGGGCTAGTTCCACATAATTAATCCCTTCTGCCAAGCGAGTGGCCTCGGCCCTTTTTTCATTGGCCAGCAAAGCTTCCCGCGCCCCCCGGGCAGCGGCATTGCCCAGATTGCGAACCCGGGCAACCTCTACCAGAGGTAGAAGTCCTGTGGCCACAGCGCTTAGCGGGTTAAGATAACTGCCAAAGGTGCCCGCCAGATAGACCCGTTCCAGCTTGCCCACCGGCAGATCTGCCTCCTCCAGTAAAATATCACTGGCGGTACGGATAGCCGCCTGAGCCAGCTGGAGCCGCCGCATGTCTTCCTGGGTAAAGACAAGGGCTGAACTCTGCTCTTATTCCGCCAGTACCATATCTGCCCCTTCTTGCCCCTCCCGCACCGTCATCTTTTCCCGGGCCAAATCGGTGAACGTACCGTTCTCGTCAACATATCCAGCTTGCCACAGGCTGGCCACCAGATCTATAAGCCCTGAGCCACACAGTCCTCGGGGACCTGTATTACCTAAAACATGAAATCCCAGGCTCTCACCTTCCAGCCACACCCGGTCGATGGCACCCGGCCCCGCCCGCATACCGCAGCTTATCCCGCCACCTTCAAAAGCCGGACCCGCCGCTACCGACGCCGCCCACATTTTCCCCTTCTTACCCACCACCACCTCTCCGTTGGTCCCGATATCCATAAACAAAAAGTTTTCCCGGTTCCGATTGGCAATGGTTAATAGTCCCGCTACCGTGTCGGCACCCACAAACCCTCCGATTTGGGGCAGCACGGATATAAGGGCCCGGCCCGGTTCCAACCCCAGTTCTTCCCCGGTAAACTGTAATTCCCCGGAAAAGACACCCCAAAACGGGGCCGCGGAAAAACCAGCCGGGTTTACCCCGGTGAAAAAATGCAGCATGACCGGGTTTCCCGCCACAACTACATGATAAAGCGCTTGCGGGTCCAACCCGGCCTGTGCGAATATCTCCGTTATCATGGTATTAAGGTTGTTAATCAAAACCTGGCGCAGCCGGTTCAGACCATCCACTTCCTGCAGGGCATACGTCAACCGGCTTAAAACATCTGCTCCATAAACCCTTTGCATATTGGTTTTTGAGCATACGGCCAGGGTGGAACCGGTTTCCAGATCAACCAGCCCGGCAAAAAGACTGGTAGTTCCCAGATCCAAAACCATCCCCAGAGCCGGTTGATTGTCCCGTCCCACCCGGGTAACCCTTTGTCCGTCCATGATCAAGGCGGAAAGTTCTATGGCCGGGCGCCCGGCCCGGTCCAGTGCGGCCAGGGAGTTAAGGTTGGCGGTATCAAGCTGCAGCTGGTATCCTGGCAGTACCGTTTGCAAGCGCTTTTGGATAGCCACCGGCTTTTGCGGATCCAGACCAGGGATATATACCTGGCGATTTTCCGCCCGGGGTTTATACCGGTATCCCTTTCTTGCCCCGCCAAAACCATCCTTGGTGGCCTCGGCCACAGAATCCAGCTCCACCTGGACCGGTTCATTGACCTGGCAATAACAGGCCAGCCGCACCCCGTTCTTTATTTCCTCCGGGAGAAGGTGGCGCCGTTCTTCCTCTTCCAGCGGGCTTCCCCCGGCGAGGACCCGCACCTTGCATTTTCGGCAGTGTTTATAGCCTCCACAGGACCCGCCGGTATCAAGACCACCGCTTACCAGTATCTCGTGCAGATTTTGCCCGGGAATGGCCCAGAGGTTTTCTGTACTACTATCTGGCAGCTTTACCGTTACCAACACCTGTTCCTGCATGATCTCGAAAGCACATCCTTCACAAAAGTCGCTGGACAAGCGATAACACGGATTCTACGGATTGACGTGGATTAGTTCTATTCCGTCAGATCGAGGCAGCCAGAGTCAGAAGCCGGTTTTCCCGAAAACCCCTTGCCTCTATCGCCTTACGCCTTGCGAATATCACCGTCAGTAAACGTCTAAAAACCCATCCGCGTCTATCGTCGGTCACAGGCTCATCTGTCTTCCGAACTGATCCTGAAACACAAAAAGGCGGCAACAGCCGCCTTTTTTCGAAGTCTCTTACTCGGATTTGGTTTCCGCCATCAGGGTAAAAGCAAAAATGAATGTCCATACCATGGCTGATGCCAGGGCAATCGTAGCCATACTTATATCCTGGTGATGCGATGCTGCAAAGACTTTGTTACCCATGCTATATAACACGTTGAACACGATTAAGCCCACACCGGTCAGAATAAAAATAATCTTTTTAAATCCGGCTGAAAGCTGGAATTTTTTAGCCCAACTACAGAACTTGATAAAAATAAAGATAGCAGCCAGTATAGCCAAGAAGGCAAAAACCGAATTATTCCACCAGACTGTAGGGCCTGCCGCCGCACCTGAACCAAAAGCTACTAACACTTAGTCGTCACCCCCTCTTCCGTCTGTTAGGCATTTTTCCTGTCCGTTCCTGTAGAACCGATGAACCGAAAAGATAGAGCACATTCCCGGTTCCATTCCTAATAGATATTCTCTACCCGTCCCGGGTTTCCTGCCTGGACGGAAAGATTTTTATAAAAATTTTCCCCGGCAGTGTTTCTTCTGGAGCCAACCTTCGCATACAGATTAGGTTCCTTTACAAAACCTGCTGTTTTCATTATAATAGCTTATGCAGCTAAAAGAAATAAAGAACTAAAGTAAGTAAGTCAGATAGTCGCGGATAGCAATATCCGAGGAAAGTCGGAGCTCCGCAGGGCAGGGTGCTGGATAACGTCCAGTGGGGGCGACCCCAAGGCTAGTGCCACAGAAACAAACCGCCGAAAACTGAAGTTTTCGGTAAGGGTGGAAAGGTGAGGTAAGAGCTCACCAGCGTTTAGGCGACTAAACGGCTCGGTAAACCCCACCCGGAGCAAGACCAAATAGAGGAACAGAGAAGTGGCCCGCTTCGTTCCCGGGTTAGGTCGCTGGAGGTACCAGGCAACTGGTATCAAAGATAGATGACTATCTAATACAGAACTCCGCTTATAGATTTACTTACTTGCATTTTAAACCGCTGACACGGGAAATTCCGTGTCAGCGGTTTTTATATTTTAGCCGCTGCGCTCGCCCGCCGGGAACTCTTTTCTATATGACATCCGCAGAAGAACGTAATTTGTTTTAAGTTCTGGTAAAAAAAACAACAATCAACAAAATTCTTCATTCTTTTATGATATATTTTGTAAAGGGTTTGCGTTAACGAACCCGGGGGGTTTTTGGGGGGAAAAATAGAGAAAGTACTCCTTCAGAATGAGTAGCCTGCCTTTTTTCGTTCACACCACACAGGCAGCAGGCTTTATTTTTTAATGCCTGATTATTCTCCCTGCCTAAACTCCTGCAGATTTATCAAAAAATTTCTCGTCAGGACATATCTTGCAGTTATGCAACAGTCCTGCTGGTTGGCTTCCAATAAAAAAGGCGCCTGTAACGTCTATTCCCGGGCCTGTAATCAAGCGCTCCCGGATGCAATCCGGGAAAGTTGTGGTTCTGCATGTTGATCGTTGCCATTGTGCAACAAACAGGTGGGTCTGGTAAACAAAACCGATGTGGACAGCTTTCCCCTCTAAACACTGCCCGGCAAGGGGCCATAATATCTGCCCATAGTACTGGCATATTTCTTGCTAGCAGGGATTATAAAGTAGAGTGAGGAGGTGATCACCCCCAGCTTTATATTAACCCGGTTGTAAACTGCCTGCCGAGATAGAAAGAGAAAGAATATTTCCCCTGTGGTCCTCCATTGGAAAGCCACAAAACGAGGGAAGGAGTGTATTCATGAAGGAAGTTGTGATCGTAAGTGCCTGTAGGACTGCTATCGGTAAATTTCAGGGTAGCCTGAAAGATGTCCCGGCCCGGGACCTGGCAACCATCGTAGGTAAAGCTGCCGTAGAGAGGGCTGGTATCCCCGCTGATCTCATTGACGAGATCGTCATGGGCCAGGTCTATCCCCATTTACTCGGTTCTCTACCCGCCCGCCAGGTAGGCCTGGCAGTGGGACTGCCCCTGCGCAGCAACGCCTGTAATGTAAACCAGAACTGTGCTTCGGGTATGCGTGCTCTGGATATTGCCTGCACCAATATCATGGCCGGCAAAACAGACATTGCCCTAGTGGTGGGGGTGGAGAATATGACCAATGCCCCCTATATGTTACCCAAGGCCCGG
>CAZLYH010000004.1:0-53572 GCA_964563775.1 uncultured Syntrophomonadaceae bacterium
TTAATACAAAGCTGGGGCCTGCAGTAGTAAAAGTGGGGGTTTTTGTAAACGAAGATTTGGGCCGGGTAAGAGAAATTGTTACCCTTTGCCACCTGGATATGGTGCAATTGCATGGGGAGGAACCCCCCGAATACCTGTCAGAAATCCCGGTGCCGGTTATCAGGAGTTTGCCGGTAAAAGGACCGCTGTCAGCCGGACAAATGCAGCGGTGGCCCGCCTGGGCCTGTCATTTGGATGCCTGCCGCCCCGGGCTGAGAGGAGGAACCGGTCAGGTCTTTAACTGGGATTGGATCCCGTCTTTGCCGGGATCGGTGCGCATAATTCTCGCCGGGGGGCTTAATGAATACAATGTCGAGTCGGCCATTAACCGGATCAGACCCATGGCGGTAGATGTATCCAGCGGGGTGGAGTTCCCCGGGGGGGGAAAAGACCCGGATAAGGTCAGGCGGTTTATAGAAAAGGTCAGGGAGGTGGATACACTTGTATCCAGCACATAGATGGGATTACCGGGGATGCCCGAAAAGGCTGTTTGCTAAAATCGGCCCCTATTATTCCCCGACAACAGAACGGGTCGGTCGTTCGAGACAAATTTCCCGGGCAGTACAGATTACATTTTTTGCTCGGACGGGTAAACAGGTGATCAGGGGGGCGAAGGGATGAAGGCTTATCAGCTGGCAGCGCGCCAGGACGGGGCCGGCAGTACTGTGGTAACCGTCTCCTCACCTGGAAAGACGGTTCATATCGGCCCGGGGACCTGTACCGTTATTGCCGGACCCTGTTCGGTGGAATCACGGGATGATTATCTGGAAATTGCCCTGCTTCTCAAGGAAATAGGGGTAGATATGCTGCGCGGGGGGGCATTTAAGCCCCGTACCTCGCCTTATTCGTTTGCCGGGTTGGGGGAGGAAGGGCTGGACATACTGGCCGAAGCCCGGGCTGTGACGGGGCTGCCGGTGGTAACTGAGGTGGTGGATCCCCGGGACATGGAGCGGGTGTGTGGCTGTGTCGATGTTATCCAGATCGGCAGCCGCAATATGCAAAACTTTGCCCTCCTCAAAGAGGCGGGGCGTTCCCCGCTGCCAGTCCTATTAAAGCGCGGTCTGGCTGCAACTATCGAGGAATGGCTGCTGGCCGCCGAGTATATACTGGACGCCGGCAACCCCCGGGTAATACTATGTGAGCGCGGCATTCGCACTTTTGAGGAAATGACTCGTAATACCCTGGATATTGCTGCCGTAGCTCTGGTCAAGGAGTTGTCCCACTTGCCGGTAATTGTTGACCCCAGCCATGCTACCGGGCGCCGCTCCCTGGTAGCCCCGGCAGCCCGGGCGGCTATCGCTGCCGGGGCGGATGGCTTGATGGTAGAGGTGCACCAGAATCCCGACCAGGCTTTGTCTGATGGCAATCAATCGCTCAGCCCGGTGCTGTTTGCCAATTTGTACCGGGATATTCGTAATCTGCCGGCCTGGCTGGGGGAGCCCGGGCGCGAATGAAGAATTAGGAGAGGGACGATAAAATGAAGCCATCCGGCTATGAACTTCCCGAGTTTACCAGTTGTCAATATATGACTGCGGGAGGTATAAAGGTGAACCGTCAGGTGGAAAGAATAGCCACCAACGGAGCTTGCGATGAAATTCTTGAGGCTATAGAAGAATGCCCGGGCGCCCTTTTTTCCAGCAGTTATGAATACCCGGGGCGGTATACCAGGTGGGATATTGGCTTTACCAGTCCCAGCCTGGAACTGCGCTGCTGGCAGAGGCGGTTTTGTCTGCAGGCGCTGAATCAGAACGGTTGGCAACTGCTGGCGGCATTCGCTCCGCAGTTGGAGGCAAGCGGCCTGGTTACCGGCCAGGTTTTTGATGGTTATTCCCTGGAAGGGGAAGTACTGCCTGGGGAGGATTCGTTTCCGGAAGAGCAGCGCAGCCAACAACCCACGGTTTTCTCAATAGTGAGGCAGTTGTATTCCCTGATGGCGTCTTCCCGGGACAAGTTTCTGGGCCTTTACGGGGCTTTCGGCTATGACCTGGTCTTCCAGTTTGAAACCATCAATTTGCAGCACCAGCGTTCTCCGCGGCAGGCGGATCTGGTCCTGTACTTGCCCGATAAATTGGTGGTGGTCGATCATATGCGGGGGCATGCCTATAAGATTAACTATAGTTTCGAAATTGACATACCGATTCCGGTTGAAATGCCTTTGTTAAGAAGGGGGGATCGGCCCGAGAGCAGGGAGGTACATCGGCCCCATCAGCCCGGACGCTATGCACGGGTCGTGGAAAAAGCTTTGCAGGCTTTTGCCCGGGGGGATCTTTTTGAAGTGGTTGCTTCCCAAACCCTGGTGGCTGATTGTTCCCTGAGACCTGCTCAGGTATTCCAGGAATTAAAGAGGATCAATCCCAGCCCGTATGGATTTATTATCAACCTGGGAGATGAGTTTCTGGTGGGGGCTTCGCCGGAAATGTATGTAAGAGTAGAAGGAAAGCGGGTAGAGACCTGTCCCATATCGGGAACCATTAAACGGGGGAAGGATTCACTGGAGGATGCCAGCCAGATCCTCAAGCTGCTTAATTCCACGAAGGACGAGGCGGAGTTAACCATGTGTACCGATGTGGATCGCAACGACAAATCGCGTATTTGTCTACCTGGATCGGTGCGGGTTCTGGGGCGGCGGCAGATAGAGATGTATTCCCACCTCATCCATACCGTAGATCACGTAGAAGGGCTCCTGCGACCCGGCTATGATGCCCTGGATGCATTTCTAAGTCATATGTGGGCGGTTACGGTAACTGGTGCTCCCAAAAAGGCCGCCATCCAATGGCTGGAGGATCATGAGGACAATCCGCGCCAATGGTATGGAGGTGCAGTAGGCTTTTTTACCTTTAACGGCAATCTGAATACCGGGCTTACACTACGCACTATTCGCCTGCGGGATGGTAAGGCTGAAGTACGCGTGGGAGCAACTTTGCTCTATGATTCCATACCCGCGGAAGAGGAGACGGAAACTTACTTGAAAGCGGCTGCACTGCTGCAGTCCATTCAGCCCGGACATCATCCGGTTAAACCTGATAAAAAGTGTACGGTAGCTTTTCCGCCCACCATCAGGGTTTTGTTGGCAGACCACGAAGATTCCTTTGTGCATACCCTGGCCAACTATTTTGGCCAGGCAGGAGTGGCAGTAGAAGTATTGAGATCTCCTCTGGCCCGGGAAAGGCTTCGCCGGGGAAACCCTTATAATCTGGTAGTCCTGTCCCCGGGGCCAGGGAGGCCATCTGATTTTAAGCTGCAGGAAACCATTCAATTGGTACTGGATAGAGGAATACCTCTCTTTGGAGTCTGCCTGGGACTGCAGGGGATAGTGGAATACTTTGGCGGGGAGCTGGGACAGCTTGATTATCCGCAGCATGGCAAACGTAGTTTAATCTCGGTTACAGCCAGGACACCTTTATGGGAAGGCCTGCCCGATGATTTTCAGGTGGGACGCTATCACTCGCTTTATGCCCGGAAGGTGCCCGATTGTCTGCAGGTAACTTCCCTTTCCGAAGACGGAGTGGTCATGGCCGTGGAACATAAGCACCTGCCGGTGATCGCCGTACAGTTTCACCCCGAGTCCCTGATGACCCAGCAGGATAACCAGGGACTAAGGCTAATCGAAAACTTGATTCACCATTACTTGAATACCGAAAACGGAATGGCGGCAGGGGCTATGCTACCTTGAATCGACTGGTTAATGCTTGCAATTCAGAGGCCAACCCGGACAGGCATGCGGATGAGGAGGAGACTTCTTCCACGGCAGCGGTTTGCTCTTCGGTGGCCGCCGCTTATAGTCATGGGGTTTCGCAGTCCTAAAGGGAGAAAGGACGGGGCACAGTCATAGTGCCATACTCACGGTGGCTATCATACCAGGGCTCCCGGGTAATTTAGTGCTATACTACCTGCGGCGGGACTTTTTTTGCTTACGGGCTTGACGGGCTTCCTTCGAATAGATTTCCAGGTTCTTTTGACGTTGTTTGCTGCCGCCCAAATACTCGTGTTCCACACCCCTTGCTACTACCAGGGTATGCCCCTCATCAAAGGTCAATGCCACTGGGAAATTGGCTTCGCCGGCTATTACCCGATAGCCATATTCCTGCAAGGCTTCTTCTTCCCGCAGCATCTTGCGAATTTCTTTTTTTATAACGGAAAAGTTTCGCTGGCTATGATGACCTTTGCCATGGTTAATATCCAGGACTTCAACCCGGTGTTCAAGGCACCAGAAAAGACTTTGCCGAGTTCTGGACAGCGCTTCCTCTACGCTTAAACCATGCAGATCCAAGGTTTCTACTCGCATTGGCAATTCCACCGCCTATGATAATTCTAACCCCCAGTGTGCTATCATAAGTTTACATTATTATATGGCAATTCAAACTAGTTAATATGGTCCAACCCTTTTAGGACTAAATTACTTAAAATCAGGGAGGAATGTTGCCTTTCCTGAGAGAAATCCTTTTTTAGGAACAAATACCTGTGCAAAGAAATGCTAGCCGTTTTTGACACCTGTCAGCCAACCCCGCACCTGTTTTTCCCTTTACCTGGCAATATATCTGCCCAATAGTCCCGCAGTTTCCCGGTGTAATGGATAGGTGTGTCCTGGAGGAGGTATGGTACAAGGTGGATGGTATAGAGGAAATACGCTATCTTAAGTCCTGGTTGGGCAATACCGAACAACTTTTTGTTGCCTGCGATCACCAGGGAATCATTACCTATGTAAACCAGCGTATTCTAAATATTCTTGGCTATCATCCGGAGGAAGTAATCGGCAAGGCCTTGAATGACTTTGTGCCCAAGCGTCACCGATATCTGGCCGGGGGCGGTGAAAACCTTCTCGGGGAGGAGTACGGTGAGACCAGAGAGGCTACCTTGTTGCATCGCAATGGTAAGGAACTTGTTTTTAGATTAAAGATATCGCCGCTTATTGACGAGGGGCAGGTAGTCGGCGAAGTTCTGCTGGGTGAAAACGTTGATGAAGCTCATAGGGCCGCCCGCATTTTGCGACAGAGCCATGACGAACTGCAGTCTATCCGTGAGGAATTAACTGCAGCCAATCAGCAGCTTACTGCGGCGGAAGAGGAGTTGCGTCAGCAATTAATGGAATCGGAAACCACCCGGGAAGCCCTGGCTGATGCCCATCAGCAGATGGAAGCCATCTTTAATTTTCTCCCTGATCCCAGCTTTGTGGTGGATATCGATGGTCGAGTAACCATGTGGAACCGTTCCATAGAGGAGTTGACCGGAGTACGCTCCCGAGAGGTTCTGGGTAAAACCAACCGGGCTTACGCCGTGCCGTTTTTTGGTGACCGACGCCCCATGCTGATTGATATGGCTCTGGGCGGGGATGAGGATTACAGCCATTTTATCTTTGCCCGGCGTGACCGGGATATCTGTTATGGGGAGGTATTTTGTCCCCATTTGGGACAGAATGGAGTTTACCTTTCCGTTAAAAGCTCCCCGCTTTTCGATCGGCATGGGGTTTTAATTGGTGGCATTGAAACCCTGCGCGATGTTTCGGAAAATCGTATGGCTCAGCGAGCCTTACAGGAAAGTGAAGAAAAGCACCGGAATATTATTGAAAGCATTGAAGATGGCTACTTTGAAGTAGATTTCCGGGGTAATTTTCACTTCTTCAATCCCTGGCTTCTTAAGGTATTGGGGTACGAGGCTGATGAGTTTCGAGGCGCAAACTACCGCATGATAATGGACCAGGAAAATGCTGAGAAAGTATACCAAACCTTTAACAAGGCCTATAAAACCGGGGAGTCGGTGAAAGAGTTTGATTGGCAGGTATTAAAAAAGGATGGCGGCAAGCTCTTCGTTGAGACCACGGTTATTCCTATAAAAGATGATAGCAAGGTAACTGGCTTTCGGGGTATAGTGCGTGACATCACCGGGCGCAAGCAGGCCGATGAGGCCTTGCGTCGTTCGGAAAATCTTTACCGGACCATATTTGAAAATACTGGTACGGCGACCATCATTCTTGAAGAGGACCTAACGGTTAGCTTGATAAATAGTGAGATGGAGAGACTGTCCGGTTATAGCAAGGAAGAGCTGGAAGGAAAAAAACCCTGGACCCTGCTGGTTGATCCTGCAGATGTCCAACGTATGACTGAATACCATCGGCTGCGCCGCGTTAACCCGGAAAAGACGCCCCGCAATTATGAATTTAAACTGCTGACCAAAGACGGCAGCAGGCGCGATATCTGGTTGACCATTGCCATGATTCCGGAAACCAGTCGCAGCGTAACTGCACTTCTGGATATAACCAGCCGAAAAATGTCCGAGGAGGCTCTACAGTTCAGTGAAGCCCGTTATCGGGCCATTGTAGAAGATCAAACCGAACTCATCTGCCGGTTCCTTCCTGATGGGGCGCTTACTTTTGTCAATGAAACATATTGTCGCTACTTTAACACCAGCCGCGACAGAATACTGGGACGAAACTTTAAGCAGTATTATCACTATGATGACCTGGAATATGTTCAGCAGTCTATTGAGGAGCTGACCAAAGACGACCCGGTAATTACCCTCGAGCACCGGGTATTGCTTCCCGGCGATGAGGTGCGCTGGCAACAGTGGACCCACCGTGCCCTTTACAACGATAAAGGTATCCTGGTTAATTATCAATCGGTAGGCCGGGATGTGACTGAACGCAAACTGGCGGAAGAGCAGCTCAAATTCCTGGGCACCCATGATCCCCTTACAGGATTGTTTAATCGGCACTATTTTGAAAAGCAGATGTCGATTTGGGAGGCAGAGGGACATCACCCCATTGGATTGGTCATGTCTGATGTGGATGGCCTAAAAATTGTCAACGATACTTTGGGACATGACCGGGGCGATCATCTGCTCAAAGTGGCGGCCCGACTTATTAATGCCTGTTTTCGCAAGGATGATATTGTGGCCCGGGTGGGGGGAGATGAATTTGCCATTCTTCTACCCAGGACCAGCGCATTAACCGTGGAGAATTCCCTTAACCGGATTCGCGAACAGGTGCGCAATTATAACCAGGAACACCCCGAGTTGCCCCTCAGTATCTCCATGGGTTTCGCGGTAAAACAGGATCACCGGGTCAGCATGGCCATGGTTTTTAAAGAGGCAGACAACAATATGTACCGGGAAAAGCTGCACAGTCGGCTGAGCACCAGGAGTTCCATAGTGCAGACGCTGATGAAGGCTCTGGAGGCTCGGGATTTTATAACCGAGGGGCATGGTGACCGTCTGCAGGAATTTGTGGAAAAGATGGCCCGGGTTCTGGATCTGCCGGAGCGAACGGTGAACGACCTGAGACTCTTTGCGCAGTTTCATGATATCGGCAAGGTGGGGGTATCCGATTCCATTCTCTACAAAAAAGGCCCCCTGACCCCCGAGGAGTATGCCAGCATGCAGAGACACTGCGAAATCGGGCATCGCATTGCCTTATCAGCACCCGAGCTGGTACCCATAGCCGATTGGATTCTCCGCCACCATGAATGGTGGAATGGTGAAGGCTATCCGCTGGGATTGCGCGGAGAACAAATTCCCCTGGAATGTCGTATCCTGGCGCTGGCCGATGCTTATGATGCCATGACAAATGATCGGCCCTACCGCCAGGCCATGTCGCATGAGGAAGCTCTGGAGGAAATCCGCCTTTTTTCCGGCCGTCAATTCGACCCCGGGCTGGCGGAACAGTTTATTGAAGTCCTTAATAACCGGTGAAACGGATAGTTGACAGTTGTCACCGGTCCTCTGTCCACTGCAGGTAAATTATTCTTTATGTTATGATAAAAGGTAGGCTGCGTTCTTAAGATCAATAGACGGGAGAAAACAAATGCACACCATACTGGAAGGATTAAATCATCAGCAACGGGAAGCCGTTCTTCATACAGAAGGCCCCTGTCTGGTGCTGGCCGGCGCCGGCAGTGGGAAGACCAGGGTTCTAACCAGGCGCCTGGCTTATCTGGCCGAACAGGGGATCTCCCCCAATTCCATTTTAGCCATTACTTTCACCAACAAGGCAGCGGGAGAAATGCGATCCCGCGTAATCGAACTGGTTCCCGAATACGGCGGGCAATGGATCCAGACTTTCCATGCCGCCTGTTACCGGATTTTGCGCATGGATATTGACAAGTTGGGCTACCAGCCTAACTTTTTAATAATGGATGATACTGATAGCAAAGCGCTGGTGAAAACTATTCTCAAAGAGGAGAAAGACTTCGAAACCCGCCCGGAGGACATGCTCTATCAGTTCAAGCAGGTCAAAAACAGCCTGGTTGATGCCCAGAAACATTTTTTAAACCTGGGGATTTCTTACGAAGAGCGCGAAAAGAGACTGCGGGTTTTCCGCCTCTACAACTCACGTCTAAAGGCATTGAATGCCCTGGATTTTGAAGACCTGATCCTGCTTTGTATCAGGCTGTTTAAAGAATACCCCGAGGTGCTCAGTAAATACCGGCAGTGGTTTCGTTACGTTTTGGTGGATGAATACCAGGATACCAACTACTCACAATACGTATGGGCTTATCTGCTGGCAGAAGAGCACCGTAACCTCTTTGTGGTCGGAGATCCGGATCAGTCCATTTACAGCTGGCGGGGAGCTGAACCTTATAACATCAAGCGTTTTCTCAAGGATTTCCCGGAAGCACCCATCATCAAGCTGGAGAAAAACTATCGCTCCACCCAGGCTATCCTCTCGGCAGCCAATGCCATAATTAAAAACAACCGGGATCGGGAGGAGAAACGCTTGCTGGCGGACAAGCCGGGAGGAGAAAGGATTATTGTCCATAGTGCCGCCGATAGCTACAGTGAAGCCTCTTTTGTAGCCAGTACCATCCAGGACCTGGCCGCCCGTGAGGGCTATCATTACCAGGACTTTGCGATCTTTTACCGTACCCATGCCCAATCCCGGATTCTGGAGGAGGCCTTGCTGCAAAAATATATTCCGTATCGGATCATAGGTGCCCGGCGCTTTTACGAACGCAAGGAAATCAAGGATATACTGGCCTATTTGCGATTGGCCTGCAATCCCAGTGATTTAATGAGTTTTCATCGTATCATTAATGTTCCTCGCCGCGGTGTGGGAGAAAAGACCCTGGAGAAAATAGAGGAATATGCTGGTGATAATGGGATTTCCCTTCTCGAAGCCCTGCCTGCTGCTGCCGAAATCGGGGGTATTAACCGCAAAACGGCCGAGAGCCTGATCGAGTTTTTCGGCATGATCGAGTATTTTTCCAGCCTGGCCGCTTCCGGGGCACCGCTGGGGGAAGTTATCGAACAAGTCCTGATTACCAGTGGTTATCTGGCTGATTTGGAGCAAAACGAACCGGTGGAAGCCAGCTCCCGGCTGGAAAATATAAATGAACTGAAGTCACTGGCCTTGGAATATGAGAAAGAGGGTGGGGAAGGCTTGGAGGAATTCCTGGCGCAGATCTCCCTCTTGCAGGATACTGACGATATAGATTACGCTGATACGGTCGCGCTGATGACCTACCATGGGGCCAAGGGCTTGGAGTTCCCGGTGGTATTTATGACCGGAATGGAGGAGGGGGTCTTTCCTTCTTACCGTTGCGAAAGCACCGAAGACATGGAAGAAGAAAGGCGTCTCTGTTATGTGGGCATTACCCGCGCCCAGGAAAGGCTGTTCCTTACCAGTACAGTATCGCGTCTGCTCTATGGTTACGAGAGAAATAATGCGCCCTCACGGTTCTTGAAGGAAATCCCCTCGGAACTACTGGCCTCTCCCCGCAGCAAGACGTCCCGTCCAGCCTTATTACTGGAGGGCGATCAGGTTTTTCACCGCAAATTCGGACCGGGGCTCATTATCCACATTGAGGAGGAGGAGGGCCTGGCCCAGGTTGAGTTTGAAAGGGCCGGCACCCGCATTCTGCGTTTAGATATCGCTCCTTTGGAGAAGATGTAAATATGGTAGGCACCAGGATGATCTGGGATTTTTTAATAGCGTCAAATGGCCATTCATATTAACCCCATAAAAACCCCCCGGCGGGAACTTCTGATGTTCCCCGGCACCTAATAGTACCGGGAACAATTAAGGTTGCCGTGTTATTTGTGTCTATCACACCCCTTTCAAGGAGGCAGGAAATGGCAGACCCGGCTACT
Organism: uncultured Syntrophomonadaceae bacterium; assembly: GCA_964563775.1. GTDB lineage: Bacteria > Bacillota > Syntrophomonadia > Syntrophomonadales > Syntrophomonadaceae > CAZLYH01. The sequence continues at coordinate 10,120 of CAZLYH010000004.1, forward strand.
CGTTTAGTGGAATTGCGCGAGGAAATCCGCAAACATGAATATCAGTATTATGTTCTGGACGCACCTTTAATCAGTGATGCCGATTACGACGCTCTGATGAAGGAACTGCTGCGTCTGGAAAAAGAGCATCCCCATTTGGTGACGCCGGATTCCCCCAGCCAGCGGGTGGGAGGACGACCATCCCAGCGTTTTCAGGCTATCAGACATCGTCGACCGCTGCTTAGCCTGGATAACGCTTTTTCTGAGGAGGATTTACGGGAATTTGACCGCCGTGTGGCACGGGTTTTGCCAAAGAGATCCTATCTGGCTGAATTAAAAATAGATGGGGTTTCCATTGCTCTGGTTTACGAAAACGGAGTCCTGATACAGGCTGCCACCCGGGGCGATGGGCTGGTGGGAGAAGATGTTACCGCCAATGTCAAGACGGTAAAGAGTATTCCCCTGCGCCTGCGGAATGAGATTCCCCGTCTGGAAGTCCGTGGGGAAATATATATGCCGAAAAAAGAGTTCGGACGATTAAATGAAGATAAAGAGGAGAAGGGGGAAAGGGTTTTTGCCAACCCCCGCAATGCGGCAGCGGGTTCCCTGCGCCAGCTTGATCCCGGGATTACCGCCGGTAGATCTCTGGCGGCTTTTATCTATGATTTAATTTATGTGGCCGGGGCGACCATAAATAGCCAGGAGCAGAACCTGGCCTTTTTGCGCGAACAGGGTTTTCCCGTTAATCCCGAAGCTCGATTATGTTCTGATATTGAGGCGGTCTACCGGTATGCCCGGGAATACGAAGAGGGGCGTTATGAGCTGCCTTATGAAATTGACGGGATCGTAGTCAAACTGAATCCCTTCGCCGGGCGTGATGAGTTGGGGGAAACAGCCAGAAGCCCGCGCTGGGCTATCGCCTACAAGTTTCCCCCCGAAGAAAAGGCAACCCGCCTGCTGGCGGTGGAACTGAATGTGGGACGTACCGGGGTGGTAACCCCTACCGCTGTATTAGAGCCGGTTTCCCTGGCGGGAACTACGGTTAGCCGGGCCAGCATGCATAACTTTGATCTGGTGCGTGACAGGGATATACGGGTGGGTGATATGGTGCTAATTCACAAGGCCGGAGATATTATCCCGGAAATCATTCGTCCCCTGGAAGCAGAACGGACTGGTCAGGAAAAGGAGATAACCCCCCCCGAAGAATGTCCGACCTGCGGCGGCGAAGTGCTGCGCCTGGAGGGTGAGGTGGCTTATCGCTGTGAGAATATCAACTGCCCGGCCCGCTTGAAAGAAAGCCTGATTTTCTTTGCCTCCCGTGATGCCATGGATATCGACGGCCTAGGCCCGGCGCTAATCGAACAACTGGTGGAGCGAGAATTGGTTCGGCAGGTGGACGATCTTTACACCCTAACACCGGAACAGCTGACGGGACTGGAGAGGATGGGAGAAAAGTCAGCCCGCAACCTGGTTGCGGCCATAGATGCCAGTAAGTCACGTCCCCTGTACCGCCTTTTGACCGCTTTGGGAATTCGTCACATCGGCAGCAAAACCGCTCGACTGCTCAGCCAGGCGTTCCCGGATATTGATCTTTACCCCTCACTGCGAGAGGAAGACTTGCAGGCGGTGGCCGAGGTTGGTCCCCGGATGGCCGCCAGTATCATCCACTTTTTTTCCGAGCCCCGCAATCTGGAAACCATCCAGCGGTTAAAAGCTGCTGGTGTCAATACCCGGGAGGAAAGTGGGACTGTTACGGACAACTCTTGGCAGGGAAAAACTTTTGTACTCACCGGGGCACTGCACAGTATGAGCCGCAGTGAGGCGGGAGAACAAATCGAAAGCCGGGGAGGAAAGGTTAGTTCCAGCGTTTCCCGCAAAACCGACTATGTGGTGGTGGGAGAGGACCCGGGCAGCAAATATGACAAGGCAGTACAACTGGGTGTCACTATCCTCGATGAGGAGAAGTTCCTCAAACTTCTCTCTGAATAACTGTTATTGGATTGCTCTGCGCACAACCGCTCGCTCACCCCTTGCCTCTATTGGTTAGGGCAGTTCAGTGTTTCACAAACCTTCGCCTTGACCTGGCACAGTAATTTTCCACTGGCCTTACCCGAATGGCCAATAGTATAATTCTATTTATATGTTCACCAGCACTCTGAATAGGCTTGGTGCTGCCAGCCAATTCTCTGTTGGAGCAAGAGTGGTGTTAGTGTTTTGACAGGCACAGTAATTAATGCCGGGGCTATTGTCATAGCTGGTCTGCTGGGCTTGCGGCTGCGCAAGGGAATTCCTGACTCAATGAGCCGTACCATGCAGGATGGTCTGGGTATACTGGTCCTGGTCATTGGCCTGCAATATGCCATGAAAGCAGATAACCTGGCGGTAATTGGGCTTTCTGTGGCAGCTGGTGCGGTAATAGGGGAATGGCGGCAATGGGAGCATCGCCTGGAACTACTGGGGGGAAGGTTGGAGAAACTGCTGGGAGCGGGGGAAAACCAGTTCGTAAAAGGCTTTGTTTCTGCCAGTCTGCTGTTTTGCGTGGGAGCCATGGGAATAATTGGGGCCCTGGAGGATGGCCTGACTGGAAATTACCAGGTGCTGCTGGTCAAGGCCATTCTGGACGGTATTTTTTCCATTATTTTTGCCGCCAGTATGGGCATGGGGGTAATCTTTTCTGCAGTACCCGTTTTTATTTACCAGGGGGCTATCAGCCTGGCTGCGGGGATAATCAAGCCATTTATGACCGGGCCCATGTTGAACAATATTACTGCCCTGGGTGGTCTGCTGATAGCCGGGCTGGGTTTGAATATTCTGGGGGTTACCCGCATTCGCATTGCCAACCTTCTGCCGGGATTGCTCTTCATCCCTCTGGTGATGTACCTGCTGAGCTTTCTGTAATTTCGCTTTTCAAACGGTAAACGGCACGTAAATGGTAAATCATTAGTGCTATGGCTGCCTTTTTGGTATAATATTGTGCATGAATGTTCGGCAAAAGGAGGAGGCACAATGGCTCTCAGTCTTGCGGAAGTGGAACACGTTGCCTTGCTGGCACGTTTGACCCTGAGCGAAAATGAAAAGGAGCTTTTTGCTCAACAACTGGGCGCAATCCTCGAATATGTAGACAAGTTGAAAGAGCTCCCTACGGATGATATAGAACCCCTCAGTCACATCCTTCCCATTTATAATGTTTTTCGTGAAGATCACTGTCGGCCCAGCCCGCCTCGGGAGGAGACCATGGCCAATGCACCACTGGTTGAGGATGGGCAGTATCGGGTGCCAAGGATTATCTAATAGGAAGGGTGGCTTTCTAATTGGAACTTTATGAACTAACGGTTCATCAACTGGTGAACTTGCTGGATAAAGGTGAGATAAATCCCCGGGAGATCGTGGATTCTTTCCTGAACCGTATTCAAGCCGTAGAAAGCAAGGTCAAGGCCTTTCTTACCCTGGATGAGGATCGGGCCCGGGAGGAGGCGAACCAGGCGTGTCGGCAGGCAGGTGGCCTTTTGCGGGGGATCCCTTACGGTTTAAAGGATCTATTCTGTACCCGGGGGATGCGTACTACCTGTGCTTCACGCATGTTGGAAGACTTTGTTCCTCCCTATGATGCTACGGTGGTCAACCGATTATCCCAGGCGGGGGGGGTTCTGGTTGGGAAGCTGAACATGGACGAGTTCGCTATGGGTTCTTCCACCGAACATTCCGCCTTTTTTGCCACTCATAATCCCTGGGATTTGCAACGAGTACCGGGCGGTTCCTCCGGTGGATCGGCAGCAGCAGTAGCCGCCGGCGAAGTCCCTTTTAGTCTGGGCAGCGATACGGGGGGGTCCATTCGCCAGCCAGCCTCTTTTTGCGGGGTGGTTGGGTTAAGGCCTACTTACGGCCGAGTTTCGCGCTGGGGGGTGGTAGCCTTTGCTTCCTCCCTGGATCAGGTGGGTGTTTTAAGTAAAGATGTTCGCGATTCTGCCCTGGTAATGAATCTTATTGCCGGGTATGATCCCCTGGATTCCACCAGTGTAAACCTGGAAGTGCCGGATTATACTGTTTTTCTGGATAAGGGGATCAAAGGTATGAAAATCGCCTATCCCCGGGAGCATTTCGGGCCGGGTATCCAGGAAGATGTCAAAGAAACCGTCTCCGAGGCTCTGAAGTGGTTTGAAGAGAATGGAGCGGTGGTGGAGGAAGTCTCCCTGCCGCATAGTGAATATGCCCTGCCGGCCTACTACCTGGTGGCAACCGCCGAAGCCAGCACGAACCTGGCCCGTTTTGACGGGGTGCGTTTCGGTCTTCGGGATGAAGGAGCGGAGAACATCATCGAATTATTCTCCCAGTCCCGGGCCAATGGCTTTGGGGCGGAAGTGAAACGCCGGATTATGCTGGGGACCTATGCATTAAGTTCCGGTTATTACGATGCTTATTACTTAAAAGCCTTAAAAGTAAGAAGACTGATCTGGGAAGATTTTCAGAAGGTTTTTGGGGATTATGACCTGATAGTTTCTCCCACCACACCAACGACTGCTTTTAAACTGGGAGAAAAGTTGGGAGATCCCTTGACTGAATATATGACGGATATTTTAACGGTTCCGGTGAATATGGCCGGCCTACCCGGCATATCCATCCCTTGTGGTTTTGCCGGGGGATTGCCCGTCGGCATGCAGATCATAGGCAAGGCATTTGCCGAGGGAACCATCCTGCAGGCGGCCCATGCCTTTGAGCAGGGTAAAGGCCTGCGGAATCAGAAGCCGCCGCTGGGGGTGAATTAGATGAGCAGTGATTATGAAGTAGTAGTGGGCCTGGAGGTTCACGCCGAGCTTAAGACCGAATCCAAGATTTTTTGCGGGTGTTCCACCGCTTTTGGTGCTGAGCCCAATACTCAGGTCTGTCCGATTTGCGCCGGCTTTCCGGGAATGCTGCCGGTTTTAAACCGCCAGGTGGTGGAGCTGGCTATTCGCACCGGATTGGCTTTGAACTGTGAAATTGCTGATTATTGCAAGTTTGACCGCAAGAATTATTTCTATCCGGATTTACCCAAAGCCTATCAGAATTCTCAGTATGACCTGCCGATCTGCAAGCAAGGTTACCTGGAAATTGATGCGGACGGGCACAGAAAAAAGGTGAGAATAAACCGCGCCCATATGGAGGAGGATGCGGGCAAACTGGTTCACCAGGGAAGCATTACTACCTCGGCATATACTTTGGTAGACTTGAACCGCTCGGGAGTGCCGCTGCTGGAGATTGTATCCGAGCCCGACCTGCGCAGCCCCGGAGAAGCCAGGGCCTACATGGAAAAACTACGTGCCATTCTGCTTTTTACTGGAGTTTCCGACGGTAAGATGGAAGAAGGGTCGTTGCGCTGTGATGCCAACGTATCGGTCCGTCCCCGGGGAGAAAAGGCCTTGGGCACTCGCGCCGAAATAAAGAACCTGAACTCTTTTCGCGCTCTGGAAAAGGCTATCGAATATGAAGCCGGGCGTCAAATTGCGGCCCTGGAGGATGGAGAAAAGCTGGTGCAGGAAACTCGCACCTGGGATGAAGAAAAGCAGGTTACTCGCTCTATGCGTTCCAAGGAGGAGGCTAATGATTACCGTTATTTTCCCGACCCTGATTTGCCTCCATTAAGAATTAGCCGGGAATGGGTGGAAGAAGTGCGTGCCAGCTTGCCGGAAATGCCAGATCAGGCTCAGCAAAGGTTGGTCAGCGATTATGGATTACCGGAATATGATGCCGGTCTGCTAACCCTTACACCTGACCATCTGAACTTTTTCGACCAGGCAGTGGCCCTATGCCAGGATGCCAAGGCGGTTTCCAATTGGATGATGGGGGATATGACCCGCTTGCTCAACCAGAACAATATGGAAATCAGTGCTTGCCGTTTTACGCCCGCCCAATTGGCCCGTATGCTGCAGCTAATCGCAGCAGGGACTATTAGTGGCAAAATGGCCAAGAGCATTTTTGAAGAAATGTTTGATAGTGGAGAGGATCCGGAACGTATTATTAAAGAAAAAGGGATGGCCCAGATATCCAATGAAGATGAACTGGGTAAGATTATCGAGGAGATTATTCAGGCCCATCCCGGGGTAGTACAGGACTACCACAGCGGGAAGGAGAAGGCCTTCGGGTTTTTTGTGGGCCAGGTGATGAAGGCCACCCGGGGGCAGGCTAATCCTGCTATTGTAAACCGGTTATTAAAGGAGAGGCTCAACAGGGAGGGAGCGTAAATATGAATTTTTGGGAACTGAGTCGTGATTGGTTCCGAGAAAAGGATGCCAAGATTTTTGTGGTGGATACCACCCTCCGTGACGGAGAACAAACTGCCGGAGTAGTTTTTGCCAATGCGGAAAAGGTGAGAATTGCCAAGTATCTGGATGCCATGGGCGTGGATCAAATTGAAGCCGGCATTCCTGTAATGGGTGGTTTTGAAAAAGACTGCATCAAGGAAATCGTCGATTTGGGGCTAAAAGCCAGTATTATGGCCTGGAATCGGGCGGTGATTGCCGATATCAAGCAATCCCTCTGTTGTGAAGTTGATGCGGTGGCTATATCCATTTCCACCTCAGATATTCATATTGAGTACAAGCTGCAGACTACCCGGGAGGATGTTCTGGCCAGGATGTCGGATGCAGTAAAATTCGCCAAGGATAATAATCTGTACGTATCGGTTAACGCCGAGGATGCGTCGCGTTCCAATATCGACTTTTTAACCGAGTTTGCTTTAGTAGCCAAGCATGCCGGAGCTGATCGCTTGCGTTTTTGTGATACAGTGGGAACTCTGGACCCACTGAGGACCTACCGCTATATTCGCACACTGATAGATGCGGTGGGACTTGATATAGAAATGCATACCCACAATGACTTCGGTATGGCTACCGCCAACGCCCTGGCCGGAGTTTATGCTGGAGCAAAATATGTCGGCGTAACCATTAACGGGCTGGGAGAAAGGGCTGGAAATGCCTGCTTGCAGGAAGTCATCATGGGCCTGAAGTATTTGATGAAGGCGGATGTTGCCTACAACACCACGCTCTTTCGTGAGGTAGCTGAATACGTGGCTCGTGCTTCCGGGCGTCCTTTGCCGGTAAGCAAACCCATCGTAGGAGACAATATTTTTGCTCATGAATCGGGTATTCATGGAGATGGAGTCTTAAAAAACCCGCTTACCTATGAGGTTTTCACTCCTGAGGAAGTCGGTTTGCAGCGGCAGATAGTTCTGGGCAAGCACTCCGGTTCAGCGGCAGTGAAGGCCAAATTCCGGGAGTATGGCATTGAGATAAGTGACCAGCAAGCCCGGGATATATTGGTCCGGGTTCGGGATCTTTCTATTGAGAAAAAACGTTCCCTTTTTGATAAGGAACTTATTCTGATTTTCGAAGAATACCAGAAGGACCTGGGAGCGTAAGTGTCTGGCGAAAGTAGCCGATATAAATACTATTGGACTGAAGGGTTTTGTTCATATATAACCCTGATTAAAGAAAGGGTTACATTGATTTGAGAAGGGAGAAATAGGGGAATTGGGGAAGACAATAGCGGAGAAGATTCTTAGTAACAAGAGCGGGCAGGATGCCCGGGCAGGAGATATTGTCATTGCCAACCTGGACTTTGTCATGGGGCAGGATGGAACCTCCCCGCTGGCAATCAAGGCATTTCACGAAATGGAAGCCCAAAGGGTTTTTGACCCGGCCCGGATTGCCATGGTTATCGATCACAGCGCACCCAGTCCCCTGGAAGGTGTCTCTGAATTGCACCGCCAGATGCGGAGCTTCGCTGATCAACAAGCCATCCATTTTTATGATATAGGTGACGGAGTTTGTCATCAACTGGTTCCGGAACAGGGTCATGTGGTACCCGGTGACCTGGTAATCGGCGCTGACTCCCATACCTGTACCTACGGGGCTATAAACGTCTTTTCCACCGGGGTGGGTTCCACTGATCTGGCGGCCGGAATAATAGCAGGCAAACTATGGTTCAAGGTGCCGGAAACCTTTAAATTCCAATTGAATGGCCGGCTGCCCCGGGGTGTTTTCTCCAAAGACCTTATTCTCTACCTAATCGGTGATGTGACCGCTGATGGCGCAACCTATATGGCAGCGGAGTATACCGGGGAAGCGATCGCCGACCTCTCTGTGGAAGCCCGTTTCACCATTAGCAATATGGCCATCGAGATGGGGGCCAAGTGTGGTCTGATGGAGGCTGATGAGAAGACCCTGGCCTGGGTAAAGGCGCACAGCCGCAAGGGCTTTGCACCCGTATCTGCTGATAATGATGCAGCTTATGCCCGGGTAAAAGAATATGATGTTTCCCGGCTGGAGCCGCAGGTAGCCAAACCACATACAGTGGATAATGTCGCTCCAGTAGGCGAAGTGGCGGGTACGCCTATCCAACAAGGCGTTATCGGCACCTGCACCAATGGCAGGATAGAGGACTTGCGGATTGCTGCGGGCATTTTGCAGGGTAAAAAAATAAAACGGGGAACGCGCCTGGTGGTAGCACCGTCTTCACGGCAGGTACTGCTGCAAGCCATGCGTGAGGGCCTGATTGAGATTTTTGTTGAGTCCGGGGCGGCTTTAGTAACACCCGGTTGCGGGCCTTGCGTGGGGACTCATAATGGGGTTCCTTCCGATGGGGAAAATGTAATTTCCACTGCCAATCGTAACTTCAAGGGACGTATGGGCAACAACCGTGCCTTTGTCTACCTGGGCTCTCCGGCCACGGTGGCGGCTTCCGTTATCAACGGGGAGATTACCGACCCCCGAAATTATATTGATTAACAAGGGCAGGGAGGAGAATTATGCATCTCAAGGGTAAGGTTCATAAATTTGGCAATGACGTTAATACCGACTATATTATTTCCGGGCGCTACAAGTTTAAGACCCTGGATATGAAGGAACTGGCCCATCATGTGATGGAAGATCTGGACCCCGATTTTTATTCCAAGGTCCAGCAAGGGGACTTCATTGTGGCCGGGAGTAACTTTGGTTGCGGTTCTTCCCGGGAGCAGGCCCCCCTGGCCATCATCAACGCGGATATCAGTGCGGTTATAGCCAAATCTTTTGCCCGCATCTTTTATCGCAACTGTATTAATACCGGGTTGCCGGTAATTGAATGTGACACCGACCAGATTCAGGCCGGCGATGAGCTGGAAGTTGATTTGGAGGCGGGGGTACTGCATAATCACAGCCAGGGAGTTGATCTTAAGATTACTCCACTACCGCCGGTCATGTTAAAGATACTTTCCGAAGGCGGCTTGGTAGAACATTTTAAAAAGCACGGTACCTTCAATTTTGACTAGGAGAAGTTTGGGGAACACGAGAGAGAATTTTGGGGGAGGGCTGCCCTGTGAAGCTTGTGGAGCTTTATCGCCGGGAAAAGCCGGTCTTGTCTTTGGAGGTTTTTCCACCTCGGCCGGATTATCCCCTGGAGACCATCTTTGCAACGCTGGATGCCCTGACAAAGCTTGAACCTGGTTTTATCAGCGTGACCTACGGTGCGGGGGGGAAAAGCCGGGTTCGTACAGTGGAAATAGCCTCCCGCATTAAATGCGACTATGGAATAGAACCCCTGGCTCACCTTACCTGTGTGGCTCACACCCGTACCGAAGTTGACTCCATCCTGGCTCAACTGATGGAGGAAGGGATCGACAACATCCTGGCTCTGCGTGGTGACCCGCCGGAAAATGATCCGGATTTTGACTTTAACCGCCAGGAGTATCGCTATGCCGCTGAGCTCATCCAGGATGCCAGAAATAAGTCTGATTTCGGTATTGCCGCTGCTGCGTATCCGGGTGGACATCCGGAATGTAACCGCTTAACCGATGATCTGCTTAACCTTAAGAAGAAAGTGGACAGTGGAGTCGATTTCTTAATTACCCAGCTTTTCTTTGACAACCGCCTCTACTATGATTTTGTAGACCGGGCATTGGCTTTGGGAATAGGCTGTCCGGTTATCCCGGGAATTTTCCCGGTTCTGAATGCCCGCCAGATCAGGCGCACGATTTACCTTTGCGGAGCTTCCATACCCGCACCATTATTGCGGCTGGTGGACCAGTACGAGGACGACCCGGACGGCATGGAAAAGGCCGGCATTGAATACGCCAGCCAGCAGGTAGAAGACCTTCTGACCAGCGGTGTTCCCGGCGTTCATCTTTACACCATGAACAAACCCATCCAAATAACCCAAATCGTACATAATGTAGGACTGTAGTAAAACCAGGGGCTGCATCCCCTGGTTTGCTGTCCAGCAAGCGATGATGCCCAGGGTGCCGTGGATTAGTACGGAATGTAAAGATGGGAGGCACGAAGATAGGCTGGCGATCAAAGCTAAAGCTATGATTTAAGAGCTGGCTTGCGGGATTGGAAAAAGTGATAAGGAGTAGGTGTATTGTAAGGTACACGGAGCAGCCGGGGAGGGGAAAAGATGGCCGAGGAGAGAATAGAATGCATTCCACTGGGGTGGGCCAACAGTTATCTAGTGACAGGGAAAAAGACTATTATCGTCGATTCCAGTAATCCGGGTAATGGGGAGAAGATCCTGAAGGCCATGCAGGAAAAAGGGATTGAAGCGAAAGATGTATCCTTAATTTTTATTACCCATGGGCATATAGACCACTACGGTAGTGTTTTTGAGCTATTGAAAGTGATGGATGTACCAGTGGCCATTCATTATGGAGATGAGGTCTATTTGCGCCGGGGAAAACAGGGCCCTCTCTATCCCGTTAATTTTACCGCTTCCTTAATCAAGGTAGTGGGGAAAAGGCTACGGGTCAAAAGTCGATTTGTACCCCGGCAACAACTGGTATTTGAGGATGACTTGGATTTAGCCGAATATGGAGTGGAGGGAAGATTGATTCCGACCCCCGGGCATACCCAGGGCTCAGCTACACTGGTATTGGCTGATGGGAGGGCCGTAAGTGGTGATCTGGTAGTGCGCCGCTATTTGCGCTGGGGACCGGCGGGCCCCCCGCCATTTCTGCACGATGTGGGTCAGTTCCGTCACAGCCTGCAGCTGCTGCGTGAGTACGGGGTGCATACCCTTTATCCCGGGCATGGAGCCCCCATACCCCTCTCTGAGATAAAATGACCCAAAAGAAACCGGGGAGAATTTCCCCGGTTTCAGTGTTAATTCCTGGGAAATTATTTCCCCTTGAAGTTGGGTTTCCTTTTTTCCAGGAAGGCGGTAATTCCTTCCCGGAAGTCCTCGGAGTTCCAGCACATTACCTGCGCCCCTGATTCCAGGGAAGCGATGGTCCACAAATCCTTATCAGCGCAGGCGCGCAGGATCTGCTTCATGTAACGAAGGGTGATGGGGGGACCGGCAGCGAGTTTGTCGGCCAGAGCATAGACTTCTTCATATAGCTGTTCATGAGGAACCACTCGGTTGAACACTCCAGCCTGCAGGCACTCCTCAGCGGTGAGGATACGTCCGGTATAGAGGATTTCTGCAGTGCGATGGTGTCCGAGCTTATGGAACAGGAAGAAGGAGGTTCCCCCGTCGGGAACAAAGGCGATGTTTACGAAGTTGGCAGCAAATTTAGCTTTATCGGAAGCAATGACAATATCACAGGCCAGCGAACAACCAGTAGCTGCCCCGGCGGCTACGCCATTGATTGCGGCCAGGACGGGCTTGGGAAAATCGTAAAGGGTCTTGATAAGTAAAGCGGAGCGATCAAAAATATAACGGGCATCAGCACTAGTTTGCATAGTCGCCAACATTCCCGCATCACCACCGGCAGAAAAAGCCTTGCCGGCTCCGGTTAGAACCAGCACCTTGATATTCTCATCCTCTGCTGCCAGTCGCAGGGCTGCCAGTACATCACCAATGGTAGCATCATCAAAAGAGTTAAAAGACCCGGGCCGATTCAGGGTCAATGTAGCTACACCATTGTCCCGTACCTCAAAAAGAATATTCTGGAATTGCAAAACCTTTCCCTCCCCTGAATATATAGTAAACGTATTATTTAATTTTCAACATTATACCCCAGACCAGGTGTTTTTGTAAATTAAGCCTGATGTATTCCACTGCGGGCGACTGGTGTTATCCATGCAGGGTTTGGTGACGGAATGTTTATGTATCCAAACCAGGGCATTACTCCTTTGGGCAGTAGAAGGCAAACTTGGAAAAGGAACCGTGGCTATACTATCTGGGCGTGGGCCTGCGTTACCATATCATTAAGGCTTTGGCAAAGTTGGGCAATCCGAGAGTGAGAGTTGGCCAGAGCAGCTTCCTGCAATTCCGCGGCTACCGCGGAAATATCCAGGAATCCGTACATTCCAGCTGTCCCCTTGATATCGTGACTTATGCTGGCCAGAGAAGAAATATCGTTGACTTCTGCGGACCGATTCAAATCTATTACCATTTCCTGCAGCAGGTTCATGAATTCCGGTAAAAGATCGTCAATCACCTCACGGGGCAACGACTTCTTTTCCAGGTGGAGGGGAGAGGTTTTTTTAAGGTGGTGTTTGATTTCCTGCACTAACTGTTCGGCCTTGAAAGGCTTGGCCAGGTAAGCATTACAACCGCAGGCCAGGCATTTTTCCCGGTCCCCTGCCATGGCGTGGGCGGTTATGGCAATAACAGGCATATCTCTGGTTTCTGGCATCTGTCGGATTAAGCTGGTGGTTTCATAGCCGTCCATGACCGGCATCTGCATGTCCATGAGAATGACATCAAAGCGTTTGCTCTGCAATACCTGCAGGCATTCCAAACCGTTAATGCAGGTGGAGACGTCGAAGCCATAGTTTACTAGCATCTGCGAGATGATTTTCCGGTTAAGTTCGTTATCTTCTACTACCAGTACGCTAACCGGGTTGAAACCTATTAACAAATCTCCGGCCTCGCTGTCTTTCTCTTCTTTGTAACGCTGTTCCTGGAAATCGCTTTCAGCTGGTACCTTAAGCCCGATACAAAAAGTGAAGACGGAACCAAAGGTGTCATCTCGGTGTTCATGCCAAATGCTTCCCCCCATGAGTTCCACCAACTTTTTGCAGATATACAGCCCCAGGCCAGTTCCTCCATATTCACGGGAAGCAGAACTGTCCACCTGGGTAAACGGGTCAAAGATCCGGTTAACCTGACTGGTGGGTACCCCTACCCCGGTATCGGCAACCGCTATATTCAAATAGCCGTATTCGCCCGGATATGCCCTTATCTGTATTCCGCCCAGCTGAGTAAATTTAATGGCATTATACAAAAGATTAAGAAGAACCTGGCGGACCTTGGCAGCATCAGCCAGTATGTATCCAGGAAGATTCCGGTCAATGGAGAGGTGCAGGGACAACCCTTTGGCCCGCAAAATAGGTTCTACCATGTAAGTAGTCTGGCTTAACAACTCGGTCAGATTGCAAGGCTCGATTTGCAGGGAAATCCCCCCGATTTCTATTTTGGAGACGTCCAGTATCTGATTAATGATTTCCAGCAACTGCTCTCCACAGGCACGGATTACTGCCAGACTTTCCGCTTGTTGAGGAAAAAGCTCACTATGCTCCAGCAACTCAACACATCCGAGAATACCGATCATGGGAGTCCTTATTTCATGACTCATATTGGCTAAAAACTGACTCTTGGCCAGGTTGGCAGCTTCCGCCTGCTCGCGGGTTTTAACCAGCTCGGTAATGTCGGAAATAATTACTACGTAGCCGGTAGCAGACCCATTTTCCCCCAGTGGGTGAATGTGGTACATAAAGTAGTGCCTTTCATCGTCCAGCGAAAACGGAAACTCCCCCTGCCACCTTTGTGTCTTAATCCACGAACAAAAGAGTGCGCTTACCTGTCGATGGGGTGGTCCATCTGAGGCAGTAGCATTCTCGCTTAGACCGAACAATAGCTGAGCCTGTTGATTGGCAAAAAGGAGATTTCCTTCCAAATCGACTGCGGCAATACCTTCCTGAATATTTTCCAACAGGTGGGATTGGTATTTTAACTTCTTTTGCGCATCAACTTTTTCCGCGATATTAATCAAGTTGGCATTAACTTCACGGTTGGTTGTGTTAATGCCCAGGGTTAGTAATACAAGGCCGGTTAATAAAAGACCATAACTCAGATACGGATCTGACCATAGTATAGGTAGTATGTTCTGGAAGAGATTGGCCAGCGACAAAAGAAACAAAATACTGCCCAAAAGGATTAGTGGTAGTACCTTTTGCCCTACCTTTGTTGACATCCTTTTCCCTCCCCCTCGAAAAAAAAGTAAATATGAAAGCAAACAAAAGGTACTTTTAACATACACCAGGACCACCAAGAAACCTGTCTGCTTGTGGCCGAGATAGCCTTTTTTTTTTAGGTTATTCTGTCAGCAAAACACGCTAATTTGGGCTCACTGCTACTTTCTGTCATTCCTTAGAGTTGTGACGTCGATTTTATGCGGATAGAAGCAAGAAAGATGCCACATTCAGCACGCAATATGGGATTCCTACCGGGAATTGAATCCAGGTGGGAAGGAATTTACCACCGCTAAGAGAACCTATAAAAGAAATGTTTTTTAGAGGCTTATAGAAAACCGAAAAGGGAGAACTTTTACGCTCATTACTCTACTAATGTTACAGGAGGGTTTTACTTTGCCTATTAAAAAAATCGTGCTTATTGTTTTAGCGGTATTCATCATCCCTGGTCTATTTCTTGCACCACCTGCCAGTGGGGCACTTACCGAAATAGGGATATATTTTGACGGGCAGAGGCTGGTTTCCGATGTACCCCCGGTGCTGATTAACAATCGCACTATGGTACCCTTGCGTATTATAAGTGAATCAATGGGACAGAAGGTTTTCTGGGATGGTGAAAACAGGCGGGTGATTATCACGGCAGCTGATGAGGGGTATACTCCGCCACCGGTAATTGGTATGGCCGAAGAAATCCAGATTTACCTGGATGGTAGACTACTGGAGTCAGATGTGCCACCTTATATCAAGCAGAATCGAACTATGGTGCCCCTGCGGGTTATCAGCGAAGAACTGGGTTTGCAGGTGAACTGGGATGGGAAACGGCAAGCAGTGGAGATTAATACGCCTCCTCTCCCGCCATTTCAACCAATCCCTCCTGCGCCTACGCTTGCCGATACCAAGGTTGATTATTACCTGACCATTATGGGCGGCGCAACGGTTGGAGCTGATCAACTTAAAGGAATACTCAGGTCTAATAACCCTCAGGCGTCGGAAGAATTAGTGGATCTTTACTTGCGGTTGGGTAGGGAGTATGGAGTGCGCGGAGATATCGCTTTTTGCCAGGCCGCCAAGGAAACTGGCTGGTGGAAGTTCGGCGGATTAGTTGAGCCCTACCAGAATAACTATTGCGGGCTTGGTGCTACCGGTTCACCGGCTACGGGGGAAGAGGAGCTAAATGGGGCTGATCCAGAGCGGATTCGTTATGAGGCCGGGGTGCATGGAGCTATTTTTGACTGCATGGCCAGTGGGGTGGAGGCCCATATTCAGCACCTTTATGCCTATGCTTGTAAAGATCCCCTGCCGGCTACTAAAACGTTAGTTGATCCGCGTTTTGTCAAACCTGCCCGGGGAATTGCCCCGCGCTGGGTGGACCTGGGGGGAAGATGGGCGGTCCCCGGTTACGACCGGGGTAAATATGCCAGCTTCGAGGAGGCCTTTTCCAGCCAGGAAACTTACGGACACAGTATTCTCCGTGATTACTACCTGCAGGCATGCGAGGCTAAAAGCTAGTATTGTCTAATCGGGGACAAGAACCTTATAATAAAATCATTACGTCATGCTATTTCTTCAATGCAAAATTTTTAGCTTTGACATTCTTGTACTTGCAGCAATTGTTTTGGCCTCATTTGATCATTATATTATAGCGTCTCACTGGGGGGTGGTGCGCCGACTTATTTGCAATGTGATGTCCCTGTTATAGAGAGAGAAAAGGAGGCCAGATTAAGTGGGGTACAAGTACATTACCGAAGAGCAGATTAATCGGCTCGTCGACTTTGAGGGCGCCCGTGCCTACCATCTGGGCAAATCCCGGGCTAAAAAAGACAAGCGCATGTCTTTGAGTGAAGCAGTTGGACAATATGTCCAGGACGGAGATATCTTTGCGGAAACCGGCTTTGCCTATGTCCGTGCTCCAATACAGGCATACTTTGAAATCATCCGTCAGAAGAAAACCAATTTGGTTGGCATGGGATCCCCTATGTCCAATGAGTCTTACCTTATGTATTTTGATATTGTCAAAGCTATACATCTTTCCTATATCGGCGTAGAGATGCGCGGCAATGATAAGAACTTTGCCCGCTGTATCAAAAGCGGCAAAGCAGAAATTGCCTCTATCTGGAGTCATGGAGCTATGGCATTGGGTTTCAAAGCTGCCCAGCTGGGTGCTCCCTTTGTTGCCTCCAAGCAACTTTTGGGTTCCGACATGCTCAAGCAAAACCCCTATGTAAAAGTGATTGATAATCCGGTCGGGGTGAAAAATGATCCGGTTTGCCTCATACCGGCACTTTTCCCTGATGTTTGTATAATCCATGTGCAGAGAGCGGATCGCTACGGCAATGCGGTTATTGAAGGGCCGGCGATCAACGACATCGCCTTGGCGGCTGCTTGCCGCAAGGTAATCCTTACTGCCGAGAAAATTGTTCCGGAAATGACTATCCGCGATGCCAGCGATGCTTCCATTCCCTTCTGGTATGTGGACGCAGTCTGTGAAGTTCCTTATGGTGCTTTACCAGGTTGCTGCCCCGGCCATTATTATTGGGCCAGGGAATGGTGGGAATGGTTGGTGAGAATTGGTACTCCCGATGTGGACTGCATTGAGGACTTTTTCCGCTACTGGGTGTTTGAAACCAAAGATCAGTATGATTTTATTGATCGATTGGGTGGAATACGTTTCCTTGATGAGGCCCGCCGTCAGATGGAGGCTGCCCAAGCCACCATCGATGACTCTGATATCAGTTTTGATTATCAGGAAGTCATCCCCAAACGGGGTTAGGAAGGAGGAGGGAGTAATATGACAAACGTAGCACCGGCTAATCCCCTGGAAATGCTGGCTTACAACATTTCCATGCAGATCGAAGACGGCCAGATTGTATATGTGGGTACCGGGCTTCCAATGGTTGGAGCCATGCTGGCCAAAAAAACCCACGCGCCCAACATTACTATGGTTTATGAAAGCGGCGGTCAGGATCCGCTGGAAGGTGATATGCCCTGGTCAGTAGGTTGTCCCTTTACCTTCCGCAAGTCCCCAATGAGTATGGAAATGGCCATTTCCTTCGGTCAGTCAGCGGTGGGCTATGTGGACATTGCTTTCCAGGGTGGTGCACAGATCGACATGTATGGTAATGTCAATACCTCGGTTATTGGTTCCTATGGAGAGGGACTCAAGGCCATTCTGCCGGGCAGCGGCGGCGGCAATGACATCGGCTCTCTTACAGAAAAATCGGTTCTGGTAGGACTGATGACCCCGGATCGCTTCCCGGAGAAAGTGGACTTTAACACCACCCCCGGATACCTGGATGGGGGAGATTCGCGAGAAAAAGCCGGGCTGTTGGGTGGACCCATTGCCGTAGTCACGCAGGTAGGAGTATTCGATTTCGAGCCGACCAGTAAACGGATGCGCATCAAGGGGTTAAACCCGGGCATGAATGTGGAGATTGCCCAGGCTTGTGCCGGTTTTGAGTTACTGGTACCGGATAATGTGGAGAATATACCTACTCCCAGTGATGAGGTTCTGACCATTTTACGGACCCAGGTTGATCCCCGGCGCGTATTTACCAAAATGCCGGGAATGTAGCTCAGACCGTCAATAAAAATTGAATATATGCTTTACTTCAAGCCCGTTCAATCAACGTACTTTAGTACGTTGATTGAACGGGCTTTTTGAGTGCCTTGCCCTGCACTTTCTTTGTTCGCCCTGCCCGCTTATCAACTTCTGTGACAAGCTGAAAAAAAAAAGCAGGCCTGCGGGCCTGCTTTTTTAGTAAAACCGCTATTTATCCACCCAGGGACCAAAAGGTGCACCGATGGGTAGCACCGTTTTTCCGTAGTGGGTATTCAGAACGGTAGCCGCCGAGCCATAGAAACTGACAATGGCGATGCCCATCTCAGCGAACGCGGCCAGCATATGCCAGGACTCCCCTCCCCACTTCAGGGTGTTCATGAAAAGCCCCAGGAAGAGCAGGTCAATCAGCAAAAAGATGATGAACAGAACCTTGTTGGCTCCCATAGCCCCCAAGGTCATGTACATGGTGAAAATAAAGTAACCTAGAAATGCAAAGCCCAGTTGATTCATGTCAACTACCGCTTTAGGTCCGAGACCAAACATGCCGTTGCCAATCATCCAGGTCATGGCTACGGCGTACCAGAAAAACCCATATCCGCAAAATGCGGTTGCTCCAAAGGTATTGTCATGTTTGAAATCGAAAATGCCAGCCACAAACTGGGCGGTTGCTCCCAGGAAAATGGCCCAGGGAATCACCATAACAGTACCGTCGGTAATTCCCAATTTTTGTGTTGAAGCCACCAGGGTTACCATCGCCAGTCCCAGCAGACCCAGTGGTGACGGATTGGCCACAACCGATTTGACATGGCCAGTTACCTTCATTTCATTGGCGTTTGCCATAATTCCCCCCCTAGATAGTGCAGTATGTTAGAAAATAGCTAAGATGTTCTCACTACCCTCCTTTCCAGAACAGTAGCAGGATATCATTTTCCCCATGTATATTCCACACGTTTAGCGGAAATCCTGTTAAGTTTGTGACATTTTTCTTTTTTAGTGACCAGTAAGCATACCTTTTATAGGGAAACTGTTACAATTATTTTGAATTTTCCCAATAAGTCGCAACCCTTTCAAAGACGGTACCCAGCCGCTATAATAAACTTAATGTGGAATATCAGTAGATAGAATAAGCTGTCTGATAATTCTAAATTAACGTAACCTGGGAGGTGATGGAGCGGAAAGGCTGATAACTTAAAATACCCCTGTGTGTATGTTGCCAACGGTACGAGATGGAATTTTTGGGGAGGTATGGTTGTGGCATCTAATTTTCTTTATTCAACCCGTGATCACAAGTTCATTCTCAAAGAATGGCTGGAAGTAGGAAAAATTTTGTCCCTGGACGCATACAAAGACTATTATAGCGTCGACGATATTGACAACATTCTTGAGCAGGCTTTCAAGGTGGCCAAAGAAGTGGCTGCTCCTACCCGCGATGACAATGAAGCTATCCAGGCCCGGTTTGAAAACGGTAAGGTTACCGTTCCCCCCTCTTTTAAAGAGTTATACTGGTTCCTGAATGAAAATGGCTGGGGCGCCAGCAACGAGGATGATGAAGCCGAAGGACATTTGCCCCAGGTTTTATTCCGCGCCTGTGGTGAATACCTGGCCGGGGCCAATGCGGCCTTTATGCCCTATATCCTGGCTTCGGCAGGTGCTGCCGGGCTGGTAGCAAGCTTTGGGGATGAGCGGGTGAAAGGACTCTTTAAGGAAAAAATGTTCAGCGGGGAGTACGCCGGCACCATGTGTTTGACCGAGCCCAATGCTGGTTCGGATGTTGGCGACTTGCTCACCAAAGCTTATCCCACTGACGAAAAAGGTGTTTACCGCATCAAGGGAACCAAGTGTTTTATTACCGGAGGCGAACAGGATATTACCGAAAATATTGTGCACCTGGTTCTGGCCCGGGTGGAAGGAGCCAAGCTTGGCACCAAGGGGATTTCACTGTTTGCTGTGCCCAAGATGAGAGTAGATGAAACCGGCAATATCACCGGCAGCAATGATGTGCAGTGCGTGGGTATCGAACACAAAATGGGCATCAAGGGTTCAGCAACCTGTGTCATGTCTTTTGGTGAAAATAATGAATGCCAGGGATACATTCTCGGTAATCCCCCCGACGAAGAAGGCCGGGGAGAAGGCATGGCCCAGATGTTCCAGATGATGAACGGAGCCCGGGCCGAGACCGGTCACGCTGCTCTGGCAGAAACGGCAGTAGCATACTACAATGCTGTGGCCTATACGGTTGAACGGGTACAAGGACGTCCCATAACCAATCCCAAATCGGAGCGTGTTTCCATTATTAAACACGAAGATGTGCGCCGCATGCTGCTGGATATGAAGGCCCATATTGAAGCCATGCGCGCTCTAATTTTCAAGACTTACTTCGATTTTGACATCTTGCACAGTTCCCCGGATGAGGAGGACATCAAAAAGGCCAAGGCGGCCCTGGAGGTCAATACCCCGCTTATCAAGGCCTACTGTTCGGACAAGGCCTGGGAACTTACCGCGGAGGCCATGCAATGTTTTGGGGGCAATGGCTATTCCGAGGAATATCCCATCGCTGAATTGTGCCGGGATGTTAAGATTTACTCCATCTGGGAAGGTACCAACTTCATTCAGTCCCTGGACCTGGTCGGACGCAAATGGATGATGGGCAAAGGTAAAGTCTTCGCTGCCTGGTTGGCGGAGATTGAAGGCTTTGCCAGCGATAATGCTGCCCATGCAGTTTTGGAAAAGGAAATGGCTATTCTTAAGCGCGCTGTAGATGCCTACCGCGAAATTCAGAATACCATAGCCGGTTACGCAATGGGAGGCAATATACCTATGATGCCTCTCTACGCTACTCGCATTCTCCATGCTACCTCTGAACTTATTTGCGGAAAATTACTGGTAGAGCAGGCCGTCATAGCCCAGAAGAAAATCGATGAGCTGGGCAGTGACCACTATGATTATGCCTTCTATAACGGCAAGGTTAATGCTGCCCGCTATTATGTACACAACATTGTCCCCAATATCTTCCGCACCCTGGAAGTCATAAAGGACGGGGATACTTCTGTACTGGATATTGATGAAGGTGCCTTCCAGTACTAAGATTAGTGGAGAATCAGGCATAACTGCCCAACATGGAGCAGGCTGCAGAAAAGGGCTGTCACTCATAACAGTACCATAAGTAGTTTACTGGTTCCGGGGGTTTACAGATGGTAAACCCCCGGATTCGCCGTTTGGATTTACTGGAATTGTGCCGATATCGAGAGTATTGCGAATATTTAAACTTATTCACTGAAAAAGGATTTGTCCTTCCGGTTTGAGAATATAAACTGATAGGACAAAGTATGCTTATTGTGGCGTTATTGTTCTCCCCCATACCCGGGAAGCGTGAGTGGACGGACGGTTTTACGTCTCGTGGCGGGTTTGAGGAGGACGATTCATAAATGGTAGGAGGTGATGGGGGGCCATAAAAGGCCGGGGGTTTAACTGATAACAAGGGAAGGTTGGTTCCCAGATGACTACTACGGAGGGACTTCCCGAAATAGCGCCAGACAGACTCTGAAGATAGTAGAATAATTGGGGGGGTCCTCCCTTGAAAATGGAGGGAGTATAACAGATGTCTGCCAATTTTGCGTACACAAACATCAGGGATTTTGAATTTATCGTTCAGGAATGGCTTCCGAGCGAACAGGTCTTTAACTATCCGCGCTATGCCGATTATTATTCCAAAGATGATATTAAATCAGTTCTGCAGCCCATTCTTAAGATGGCCAAAGAGGTAATTGAGCCCACCAACGAGGATGGAGACAAGAACCCGGTTAAGCTTGAAAACGGAAAGGTAACCCTGCCTCCGACCTTTGGGCCGCTCTTTAAGCAGTTGCAGAGTGAGGGCTGGGGGACCAGCAATATTGACGAATCAGAAGATGCCATGGTGCTTCCTCATGTCCTGCACGCCATGGTATGGGAAATGCTGGCTGCCGCCAATCCCACCTTTGGTCCCTATATCATTCTGACCAGTGGTGCCGCTGGCCTTATTCAGAGCTTTGGTTCCGAAGAAGTGAAACAGCTCTTTCTTCCCAAGATGATGGATGGAACCTGGTCTGGAACCATGTGCTTGACTGAGCCCACCGCCGGTTCTGATGTAGGGGATATTCTCTCCAGGGCTTATCCCACCGACGATCCGCGTATTTTCAAAATTAAGGGGAGCAAGATTTTTATCACTGGTGGAGATAATGACTTTACCGATAATATCATTCACCTCTACCTGGCGCGCATCGAAGGTTCGAAGCCCGGTACCAAAGGAATCTCGCTATTTGTAGTACCCAAATACTGGGTTAATGAAGATGGTTCCATGGGAGAACTAAACGACGTGGAAACCACTGCTGCTGAACACAAATTGGGCCAGCATGGTTCCTGCACGGCTGCCTTGTCTTTTGGTGAAAACAATAACTGCCGTGGTTGGCTGCTGGGCAAGAATCCTCTGGAGAATGATGGAGTGGGCGAAGGTATGGCCCAGATGTTCCAGATGATGAACGGAGCCCGCATGGAAACCGGGCATGCTGCCCTTTCCTGTATCGCCAACGCTTACTACAATGCCCGTGATTATGCCAAGGAAAGGGTGCAGGGCCGCCTGCTTACCAATCCCAAGGGAGACCGGGTTACCATTATCAATCACGAGGACATCAAGCGCGCCCTGCTGTGTGGCAAGGCCCACGTGGAAGCCATGCGGGCTATGATGTACAAGACCTATATGGCCTTTGATATTCGCCACCTGGATCCCGATGCGGAGGTGCGCGCCAAGGCCAATGATCTGGTAGAAGTAACCACCCCGCTCTGCAAGGCTTATCCCTCCGATGAGGCCTGGTGGCTGATCGGCGAAGCTATCCAGTGCTATGGTGGTTATGGATACTGTGAGGAATATCCCGTGGCCCAGATCGCCCGTGATGTAAAGATCTACTCCATCTGGGAAGGAACCAACTTCATTCAGTCCATGGACCTGATTGGCCGCAAATGGATGCTGAAGAAGGGAGCTGCCTTTGCCAGCTTTGTACAGGAAATGCGTGATTTCTTCGAGGCCAACAAGGGTGCCGAAGGATTCGAAAAGGAATTTGAAAACCTGGGCAAAGCCCTGGATGCCTACACGGAAATCCAGATGGCCATCGGCGGCTACTTTGGACAGAAGAAATACGGTATGATGCCGCTCTACGCCCGCCGCATTCTTACCGCTACATCCCAGCTCTACTGTGGACGGCTTATCCTTGATCAGGCTTTGCTGGCTGACAAGCGGGCCAAGGAAGTGGGGCCTGATCACTTTGACTATGCTTTCTATTTTGGCAAGGTGCAGGCGGCCCGTTACTACCTGCGTAATGTAGTTCCCAATGTCTGGGCGGTGGCTGAAATCGTCAAGGACGGTGACACCTCGGTCCTGGATGTACCCATCGAGGCTTTCGAGTACTAAAACTGGAAAGCAGTTACAACAAAAGCCCCGCCGTCAGGCGGGGCTTTTTTAAAGGTTTTTTTACGCTGATTAACGCTGACCAATGTAGATAGGTAATAAAATAATGAGAGTGATAATCCTCCCAAAAAAAAGCCGTCCTATTCAGGACGGTTTAGTTCATATATATTAGTAACCTCTATATATGAACTTATAAAAAAGAGGGAAGGGAAAGTAACCGGCTGACAATAAAGTTCATTATTAACTTTACTATCGGGTTCACAAACCTGCGCCTTTACAGGGGAGACTACAGTTTTTTGTGAACCTGCTGTGACCGTTGTAGTGACTGTGAAGCTTTATTGACTAACCTGATAACAATTTATGAAATGACAGGAGGAAGTGTGCCACTTGCAGGAGCGATTTTTTAAAATAGGAGAGGTCGCTGAAATCCTGGGGCTGGAACAGTATACCCTGCGCTATCTGGAAAATACTCTGAAGTTGAGAATAAAGCGTAATGACCGGGGCGACCGTCTCTATACCGAATCAGATCTGGAAACCTTTCGTCTCATCTTACAACTCAAGGACAAGGGCCTTAATACCACTGCTATCAAGCTGGCCCTGGAAAATGCCCGGGAAGAGGGGGCGGAAGGTGAAGGGTTGGCGCCGCTGGGAAATACCTCTGTTCCGGTGGAACTCCTGGAGGTGGCAGCGGCAGCCCAGCGGATCGTGGAGCAAAACGAGGAACTGCTGGAACAGAATCGCCGCCTGCAAGAGCGCATGGACCGGCTGGAAAAGAAAGTGGAACAGCGCAACCTGGAGCGGGAGAAAAAAATTGATGAATTCCTGCAACTATGGAAGGCAGAACAGGAAGGCAAAGGCCGTTCCTGGCTCTCCCGCCTGCGCAAGTAGCAGGGCAAAAGAACCGTCCTATGTTGACTGAAAAAACCCTATTTGGATGCACATTTAAGCATCCAAACCAGGTCATTATTACTTTTTCAGTGGTTTCGAACCGTTCCTCTGTCCCTGGCCCCTACCGGCGGGGTTTCCCGGACCAGAACTGGAGCAGCATTAACACCCGGTAAAGAGAAGTGCGGTAGGTTTCTTCCAGGGACTCCAGGTTTTCCTGACTGATTTCATGCAGACGGGCTTGGTAGTCCTCCTGTAAATGAGGGGTCAGGTACGGGTAGGATTGAAAAAAAGTGCTGCTGACCATCCATTGCTGTTTTATTTTTTCCACCACAGTCGGTGACAATTGTTTATCAACCTGCGGGTCTTCTTGCTTTAGATCTATTTTCAGGGTACTCTGAGCCAGGTCCAGGTGAAGCTCCAGGTATTCTGGCAGGTGGGCTTGCGGTAAATCCAGGTGCAGAATCAGATCCCGTCCCATAAATTGATGGGGGCTGGGATCTTCACTGTTGCTGCTGACTTCGTAAACCCGGCATTCAAAACGCTCCGGGTCAGAAGCCAGATTATACTGCGAGTGAATGGGAATCGAAAAAATGGGGATGGTGCCGTGAACATCGATCTCCAGGTTGGCCAGGTCAAAGGGAATCGGCTCCATAACCGGTTCTGCGGAATCACCTTTCCGGGACTGAATGTAAAAGGTGTAGGGGTAGATGCTGCGGGCGATGCATTCTTGCTCATGCTGCCGGGTTGACCAGGCCAACAACCCCCGCACTACATTAAGGTCCATTTCCTCCGGTTGAACAACAGGTACCCCCGGGCAAAGCTGCTGTAGGGATGCTTTGAGACCCGGGGTTAAGGAAGCACCTCCCAGAAGCAGCACGGCATCGATTTTCCACTGGCCGTCTTCCAGAAAACCCAGGCGGTGAGCTTCCTCACGGACCGACTCCTGGAAGAAGTCTCCGAAGCGCTTCAGTAAAGGGAGAATTCCCTCGGTCAGGTCTGCGCGCTTCATGGAGTATTGCAGGGACCACCCCTGCCAGAAGTCAGGAAGGTTCAGGTAGGCTTCCTCTGCCTGGCTTAGCTCCAGTTTAAGCTGTTCGGCTTCCCGCAGTTGCCGGTTAAGGTAATAAAGACTGCGCCCATCCAGGTTCTTTTCCAGGAGCAGGCTACTGGGGACGGTTATACCGCTCTGCATGGAAAAAGCAGGCCAGAGGACATTTTTTACTATCCAGCGGTCCACCTCTGCACCGGAGAAGGTATCATGCCCGAGTTGGGACTGGCTTTCCAGGGTAAGCTGCTGGCCGGTTGGATGGACACTGAGAAAACTGAAATCACAGGTGCCGGCACCGATGTCAATGCAGAGGATATCTCCCTTAAGAACAGGTTTGTACTCGACATTATAGCCTATAAGGGCAGCCAGAGGTTCGGGCAGGAGATGGACCTGCGGGTGGCCGAACGCAGAGCTAGCAGCTTCGATCAAGCAGCGGCGCGCCTTAAGACCAAAATAGTTGGGAACTGCCAGGGTTAGTGTGGTCGGATGGGCTGCTTCAGGAGGGATTATGTTATCCCGTAGATAGAGAAAGAACTGATAAAGAATTTCCGGCAGGGAAAAGGCGCCCAGCCGGAAGCTCGGATTTCTCTTCAATTCCAGTTTCCAGAAGGGAAATGAGGCTAGTCCTTCTTCCCGCAGCCGCAGTGCCTGGGAACTAAAGTATAGCTTATCTTCCCTCGGGGAATACGCCACCGCACTGGGAACAGGCCGCTGCGATCCCGTCAAGGGCTGAAAGCGTCCATCCCGCAGGGTGGCAATCTTGGTGGTGCTGGTCCCAAAATCAATCGCCAGTTCCAAGCTACTTATCCTTTCTCAGCCATAATCAAGTAGGGGAGTTCCTCCTCCAGCAAATCATCTACTCTGATAATGAACAGATCACCTTCTTCATAGAGGATGACCGGCCCGCCTTCCAATTGGTCATCCAGGTGAGTCTCAACCTGGTACTTTTCCAACAGATAGTTGTATGCATGGGGAAAAGGATGGCCCGATTGCAGGGGAACACGCTCCACTCTAATCTGCATATCCTTCCAAAAGCGGGACAGGTTACGGGGGGCCAGCACTCTCTCCATATCCCCGCGGGTATTGCCCAGCAGTGTCAGTTGCTTGTCCAGGAGTTGTTGGATTTCCAACAGGCTTTGCCTGATTTTTTCGGTTTCCCGGTTTTTGGCTTCGAAAGAGCGCATTTGTTCGGATATTTTTCTCATCTCCAAATCCACTGCTGCCAGGCGAATCTGCAGCAAGGACGATCTTACCGCTGCTTCCGGCAGAGGGGAAGCCTCCAGCCAATGGGCGAACTGTTCCAACAAATCATTTATCCGCTGCGAAAAATAGCCTAGATCCGGTTGGCTGGATGAGGAAAGCAGTTCCACCAATCCCTCCACTTTTTCCTGCAGACCAGTAATCTGGTTCCACCAGTCCAGTGGGCGGGAACGGTATAAATCCAATAGCAGTTGAGGTTCAGCAGGCAGAGGTCCGGGGCGCTTGCTAAGTAGATAGAGGAGACGGTCACCCACGGTCAGGGCGGGGTTAAGACGCTGGCCCAAGTGGGAAGCTAATTCTCTTAACCGAGTGGTTTCCCCCTGGCGAGCATAAAGGGAGAACAACTCTCCGCAAAGGTCAATGTTCTGGTACAGCCAGCTCTCCAGAAACCGGGACAGTGACTTCAGGGCCGGGTCTTTTTGGGTTTCCGCCAGCGTTTCCGCAAAATCCGCCGCCAACCGCCGGGCCGTAACTGCATCCAGCGTTTTGGTACTCAGAGGACTCAGCAGCCGGGCACATTTTTGTCCGTAAAAAAGCAAGCGGTGCATTCCTTCATCGCGCCGGGATGGTCCGGGCAGGAGTGTCCCCAGGGAGGCCAACAGGGAGAGGCCGTCACTCCCGAGTTCCTCCAGAGCATTCATCAGGGTTTGATCCGCTGCCAGTTCAATCAGTTGATTACCTTCCACCAGCAGCAAGGCCAGGGCATCACGCAATTGCTTTAGCCCGGCCAGCATCTCCAGGGGTTGTTGCTCCTGCTGGCGGAGAAAGGCCAGCAGATCCTGGTTTAAGTCGGCCCGTAACTGCTCCAAGCGGGTGGAAATAGTCTTAACCTGGTTGTAGAGTTTAACCAGTCGGCGCAGGTTAGCTAAAATATCCTGTTTTAGCATCCCTTCCTGGTGATGGATGCGTAAAAGGTGCGCTATCTCTTCCTGTAGTTCCTGTTTGTATACGGGGAAAAATTCCTGGTGAAAAGTTTGATAATAGAAGCGATTAACTTCCAGCAGGTAAGCATCCAGATTATCCAGGCTTGCTTCTATTGCCTGGTGGGTAGTTTGTTCATTAATTGCAGAGCTCAGCCGCGCGAGCAGCTTTTCCAGCTCGGCGGGTGCATCATGGGTATTCGGGTTTCCCATTTCCATCATACCACCCCCAGAAACTTTCCACTGGCCAGTATCCGCCGGTTGGTTTCATCATTTTTGCAAAACAGGTCAGGGCGAGTGGCCAGATCGTTTTCCAGCCCTTTTTCAGAATATATATTAATCAGCCGGAGTACTTTTTCCGCTTCACTCCGTACACCCGGGCTGAGCAAGGAGCCCAACTCCTGCAAAATGATAATGTTAAAAAAGTGGGGGGAAGGAACCCAGCTCCAGTAGCACAAATAACTGGTCATCATTTCGTCCGCATGCTGGCGGGATAAATCCATTGATCCACCGGTGTAGATATAGCGCAGTAAATTCAAGGTAATTATAACCTCATGTGGCAGCGAACCGGTTTTTTCCCGGCCCAGTTCCAGCAGAAAGGAGGGATTTAATTTGAAGGGGTTCTCCCCGGTACCTTTCTCCAACAGCGGTGGCTCGGTGGGCCGATATAATTTAATCCGTTCACAATAAGGGTATAGTGTAAATAACCTTTTTCCCTCCTCTTGGCAGGAGGAAGTTGTGATGGCTGTATTGAGCTTAAGGTATTCAAGTGAAGCTGCATCCGGGCTCAGCATTTCAAAATAGTCAGTGTAGATGCGATGAGATAGTCCCGCGGCCCCCCGGGTATCTTCCAGGAGGCTGTACAGGGGAATCAAGGCCCGCAAAAGTTTGCTGAATGCTTTGTGAACGGCTTCGTCCTCCAGCAATATGTTCAGGCGGTTGCGCTGCTGATAGTCCTGATAAGTTTCCATAGCCAATAGCAAAGAGTCAGATATCAGTCCGGCCTGAAAAAGCTTTTCACAGCTTTGCAGAAGATGGAGAAAGCGCTCCAGGCCAAAGGGCTCGGGGAAATTGGAGGGGGAACACTGCTCCAGCCACATGGAACAATCTGCCAGCAAGGTCATCCGGTCGCCAAAGAGGGTGGGATTATCATAGCCTCCCGCCGGGATTTCAACCTGGTAACGGTTGGCCAGGCTTTGCGCCCGGATCTGTTCCCGGCGGGACTTAAAAAGATCACGCAGGGCAGGATTGGCTGTACGGGGCAGCAAATAATCACAGGCAGTCTCCCCGAGAAGACTAATAATCCTCTGAAAATACTGCTGATACTCATCCTGGTAAATAGCAATAAGAAATCTTAACCGCTCGGGATAGGTCTGCAATCTCTGCAATCGCCAGGGAAGCTGGCTTAGAAAGTCGGTAATGACGGACGGGGAAGAAGAGAGCAGCCAGTTAAGGACCTCGGCATTATCCAGATTCTCCAGCAGGATGGTGTAGAATTGGCCTTTATTGCCGCTAAAGTACAGGGAACGAAACAGGAAGTACATATCCCGGGCATCCTTCGGCTGTGGCAGAGGCCCGGTTGGATGATATTGGCGTAACTCCTGTCTTAAACGAAGTTCTTTTTCCCAGAAGGAAAATATATCGGAACAACCATTCCGGCTTCTTTCCAGTTCCCTTAACACATCCTCCATAACTGTCCCCCTGCGTTTAATCAAACCCAACCCCGGCTAGCGAGGATAGAAAATGGCATTAAGTACCCGGCAAGCCTCTGCGGCTTTTTCGGGGTCGGATTCACTCAGGAATATATAGTAGTAAATGGACTTTTCTTTGTTGGTAAAAATACCCCCCAGACAATCCGGCCCGATAACTTCGATGCGCTCAAAAGCAGCCTTATTACGGCTCAGGTAGCGGTACGACTGCAGCCGGGTAATAAAGGTGTAGCGGGCCAAGCGCTCAAAGTGGGTTTTAAGGCCAGGTTCTTTGTAGGGATTATCGTCTTCATATTTTAGAATCGCTTCTCCCGAACGCGGTCGCGGCAAGGAATTCTTAGCCTCCCGGGAGGCCAGATTGGTTAATAAAGCAATAACCGACTGAAATAGTCGAGCTTCCCGCGGGTTATTATAGATGTCTACTAAAACCGGATGGTATTCCCGGGGGAATGCCGATTGAGGAGGTAACCCCCCGTCCACAGCCAAACCGGGAAGCTCGGGATTTTCCAGCAGATAATTAATGAGATCATCCTGGTCCCGCTCGCTGCGGGGCAGGTAAGTGGCATATTCCTGTTTGAGAATCCCGGCAAAACGTTCATAAAACAACCGGTAGGATTCGGGTGAGCGGGAACGCAATTCTGCTGCATAGGTTAGCAAGGCTTCGTATTCTTTTGGGCTTAGCCTGTCCATTTTTTCCAGCTTGCGCAACACCTGCCGCACATCATCCACCCGCCTGACCTGGTTTAAAGGGCTGTCTGGCACCGTTCTTTACTATTCTATCCTACCTGTATTACAGGAAATAGTAAAGCAGAGAGGCAAGGGACGGGGAAGGAGAATTACTTAGATCTGCTTCACCTGTCTTGGGCAGATGCCTAGTTGAATCCTACCAGACATTTCCCGCCCCCTAGACAAAGTATCTTTATTCTAAAATCATTCCCAGGCCCTTAAAAGATGGCAAAAGTATAGCCCTGATTACGCAGTTCCTCTATGATGCGGGGCAATGCTTCGGTATCACTCTGGGAAACCGCGTGCAGAAGGATAATGGCACCGGGGTGGATATAGTCGACCACCTGACGGAAGCTAAAGTCGGCACCGGGTTGCTTGGCCGGGTCCCAGTCGGCAAAGGCCAGACTCCAGAGAACAGTGGTATAGCCCATTTCCCGGGCCCAGTACAGACTCTGCTCGGAAAAGATTCCCATGGGGGGGCGCAGGTAGGGATCCATCTTTTGGCCGGTAATCTCGGCAAAGTCATGCGCCAGGCCATCTATTTCCCGGGTGAACTTTTCCTGGGAAATGGTGCTCAGATCGGGGTGATTAACGGTATGATTACATACCAGGTGTCCTTCCGCCTTCATACGCTTGACCAGTTCAGGCTGGGTGTGCAGATAATGACCGGTGATAAAAAAGGCGGCTGGCACCTGCTTATCCTTAAGAATGTCGAGAATAGTAGCTGTATACCCCTGCTCATAACCGGCGTCAAAAGTCAGATAAATGCGGTTACCATCCCCGGGTGCTACATATAAGGCCTGATATTTATTCAGCAAATTAGACATTTCCGAGCTTATCTCCGGGGCACGGTGTTCATTATTGCGGCGAAATCCCCATGAATAGGAAAGTGAACTCCCCGTTGCGTCCGGCAGGGGTGCGGGAGTCTGCGGTGACTCCAGGACAGGTCCTTTAGCTGCGTCCGGATTTTCCGGTTCAGGCTGAGGGGCAGGGGTGGCAATGGGCTCAACCCCGGAGGGGGGAGTGGGCGACGGTTCCAGGCAACCGATTAATAGGCAGCTGGCAGCAAAAACAAGTAGGAAAACAGTGACCCTGGCTCGGTTCATGATTCACAGCCCCTCTCATGATTAATACTAGTTTTCGACATAGGAGCAAACTTCATTACTTTTTGCAGCGTAGGTTTACCTAATTAGCGGGATATATCTGAGGGAATAATATCTACGATAATCTCATCCTCCATTTGTACAAAATCCACAATGGTGCCATCGCTCAAAAGCAGAGAGATCTTGGTT
This sequence comes from uncultured Syntrophomonadaceae bacterium, assembly GCA_964563775.1. Taxonomy (GTDB): domain Bacteria; phylum Bacillota; class Syntrophomonadia; order Syntrophomonadales; family Syntrophomonadaceae; genus CAZLYH01. Next base: position 41,085 of record CAZLYH010000004.1, read on the forward strand.
TCCCGGCAGGCCAGAATCTTATCTATATATTTACCCTCGGTATATCTGGCCAACAGAGCCTGGTCATCGCCAAGCCAATCAGGAACAAGCCTTTCCAACATACAAATCACCTCTCTACCACTATATTAAAAGTAGCTGCAGAGGGTACCGGACGAATGAAACCACACTATATTACCTTTTTCGACAAACAAGGGCAGCTTCCTGTAACATTGGGCCAGTATGTTAGAATAATGATCAAAACAGATGGATAGATTAGGAAATGAAAGGCCCATATCATTGCCGGGTATTTGCCGGGAATGAACTGAACCGGCTTAGGATTAAGGAGAAGCATGAAAAAAAAGGAAGCATGGATAAATATAATGATCTTTCCACTCGTGACGGTGCTGCTGGCCGGGGCCCTTTTTTTGCACAACCGGGTGGTGTTTGCCAACCCCGATGCCGCTATGTACCTGTATGTGAAGAATGCCCGGCAGGGCCGATTGGGATATGGTTTTGATGACTATTACGGCAACGGGATTTCCTTTGCCGATTTGGAGCCGGGGGATATTATTCTGGGGGGCTATCCGGGGTGTGCCTATGGGCGTTTTTCCCATGCCGGTATCTACGTGGGAGATGGCCGGGTAGTGGAGGGCTATGCCGACCTAGGGGTAAATACACAGCCGGTGGAGCACTACCGGGAATACCAGGAAGTCTGCCTATTGCGGGTGCAAGCTCCGGCAGCGGTTAAGGCCCGGGCAGTGGAATATGTACAAAGCCAGCAGGGAGGTCTGTTCTACCCGGTTGCTTTCAAAAACGGCCAGCGGTTTTGGAACTGCACCAAGATTATGTGGAAGGCTTATATGGAGTCCGGGGTGGATCTCTCTATTCGAGAAGACTTCTGGGTAACCCCGGACGAATTCTATAATAGCCCCTGGGTGAGCATTATTCGGGAGCAGAGGGTATAGCAATGGCGGCAACAACTCTACGTTTGTATCTTTTGCACCTTTTTGCCAGCCTGGCCGTTTGGCTGGCTACCTATTATCCCGGGCTGGACATGGTCCTGTCTTTGCTTTACCTCTATTTGCTGTATCGCGAAGGGCAGATGTGTTCACTTAACCTTATTAACAGATGGCTGGTGGGATTTTTATGGCAGGCCCCGGCCCTGGTGTTTGCTATATTTAGTACCGGCCTTTTCCACTTTGGTGCAGCGAATTATGGGATATTCCTGTTATCCTTCTGGGCTACACCGCTTTTACCCCTCTTTTCCCTGGCTACCCTTCAGTACCGGGGTTATCCTCTCTATTTTCCATTACTTTTACTTACCCCCATCTTGCTCATACTGTTTTGGGTCTTTGCCTCCCGTGGAATAAAAACCAAAGTCAATCATTCCTCACAACGCATGTAACCCGCATACCGACTTTCCAAGGAGCGGAATGGCCTTATTTTAACCGCAGGATCATATATTTAAAAAGCCAGGGGTACCGAGAAAAACAGGCGGGGCCTGTAAAAAGACTAAGATTTATTCTCCCGGGGGAGAGACTTAGGCTTGGTATCTCAGTACCTCTGACTCTGGTTCTAGTTTGGATCAGTTAACACTAAAAAATACTGTTAAATGATGGAAGGTTTGGGGGTGGGAGAATTGCCGAGACGAGCAGTGGCATTAATCATTTGGGTGGCTTTATTTTTTTTGATAATGTCTTTGGCGATTCCTTTGCTTATCCCCCAGCCAGGAGTAGCCAGACCTGGGGTTACGTCCCGGGCCGATACCAGCCGGAAAGTAGTAGTACTCACTTTTGATGATGGGCCCCATCCGGTTTTTACCCCGGCAATTCTGGAAATTCTTGATCAATATCAGGTAAAAGCAACCTTTTTTATGATTGGCAATCGTATGGAAAAATACCCGGGACTGGTGCGGGAAGTATATGAACGGGGCCATGAAATTGCCAACCATACTTATACCCACCCCAATGACCTGCGCACCCTGCCGATGGTTACATTAAATAGTGAACTGGATAGAACCAATGAACTCATACGTCAAACCACTGGAAAAGAATGCACCCTCTTTCGGCCCCCCCGGGGGATTCTGAACAATCGGCTGGTTGAAGAGATTTCTTGCCAGGGTTATGGCATTTACCTATGGACGGTTTCTGCCGACAACCGCAATGCGCCCACGCCGGAATTGATGTGCGCCCGGGTGGAAAAAAATATTCAACCCGGGGGAATCATCCTTCTTCATGATGGCCGGATTCCTTCTCGCATCAAGGATGTTGCTGCCACCCGGCTCATTATAAAGAGACTGACCGCCAGGGGGTATCGCTTTGTTACCCTGACAGAATTGATTGAAGCGGAGCATAATCCCTCCCCGCCAGGGCGAGATTAAAACCGAGGCCTGGCGCAACAAATCTGCACAGCTGGTCTTCTCCGAAGGCAGAAGGAAATCAGCAGGTGGGGCCGGAATAGGTTAGATGAAAAACAGAGGAGGGGATTAGATGATTCAGGTTTCACTTCCAGGAAGGGACACGACTCTTCAGTTGGATTATCTCCTGCTGGACGGAAACGGAACCCTTACTCTCGATGGCGTGCTCCTGGGAGGAATAAAAGAAAGGATAGAAACCCTGAAGGAAAAACTGTCCATTTATCTGCTTACTGCTGATACCTTTGGTTCCGGAGAGGCAGTAGCGCAAGATCTGGGCATTGATTACTTTAAGGTCAGTCCGGTCCACGGTGCCGGGGATAAAAGAGACTTCATGCACAACCTGGGTGCCCGGCGCTGTGCGACGATCGGTAATGGGTTCAACGATACGCTGATGCTGGAACAGGCAGGCCTTTCCATCATTGTAGTGGGAAAGGAAGGATGCTCCGGCAAAGCATTGGCTCGAAGCGACATTGTAGTAAATGACATTTGCGATGCGCTCGATCTTTTAATAAATCCCCTGAGGTTGGTGGCCACCTTGAGAGGGTAAATAGAAGGGGAATCCAATATGGGAGTAACCCACCAACTTGTCCATCTATGAAGTGAATTAATACTCTACTTATTAGTTCCGCGCAATAGCTGAACTAATACCTTATCAGCCCTGGTTTTTAGGGCTGGTTTTTTTATGCTAAAAAACCTGGCAAAACAGTACTCTTAAAAACTCCGATTCCGTAAGGATAATGGTGCCTCCCTTTGTCTCTAAAGAGCAGCACATTTAACATTATGTTAATCAATTTAACAAACTGTTAACAGAAATATGTCGCACAAATGCGTATAATTAGGAATCATATTTCTTTCATACAGCTTTACAAAGCTGGTTGAATCTGTGCGGGTAGTAAGGAAGAGGAAGAATTGTCTGGTTGGGGTCGCCAAACATCCTTAAGAATCCGCCGTTTATTTCCAGCTTTTTAAGTTGAATAGGAAAGGGGAACGGCTATGCAGCAGTGCACCGTTTTACGTCCTGCCGGTCAGGTGGAAAGAGAAACACTTATGCGGGTGCAGGAAGAGGCTGCCACCAGTATCAATCTTTGCTATCAGTGTGGCAAATGTTCCGCCGGGTGTCCGGTAGCTTTTGCCATGGATTACACGCCCCGGCAGGTGATTCGCCTTTTACAGCTAAACCTGGTTGAAGAGGCCCTGGGAGCTGAGAGTATCTGGATTTGTGCTACTTGCGAAACCTGCAGCACTCGTTGTCCCCGGGGAGTGGATATCACTGCGCTTATGGATACCCTGCGGCGTGAGGCTTTGCGTCAGGGCCGGATTACGGACCGGAAAGTGGCCGCCTTTAACCAGGCGTTTTTGGAGGGAGTGCGCAAATACGGCCGCCTCTATGAAGCCGGTTTGCTTCTGGAACATAATTTGAAAACCGGCCAGCCTTTTAAGGATGCCCAATTGGGATTACCCATGCTGCGCAGGGGTAAGGCCAGCATGTTCCCGGAGAAAATCCGCAACCGGGACCAGATTAAAAAGATCTTTGACCGGGTACGGGAGATGAGGGGTGAAAGCAAGTGAAGTTAGGATATTACCCGGGATGTTCTGCGGATGGGAGTGGAGTAGAGTATGGTCTGTCCACTCGCCGTAGTGCAGAAATCTTTGGTGTCGATTTGGTGGAATTGGAAGACTGGAGTTGCTGCGGAGCGACTTCAGCGCATAACACCGATAAAATGCTCAGTCTGGCTCTTCCCGCCCGCAACCTGGCTATCGCTGAGCAGGCCGGGCTTAATACTATACTGGCGCCCTGTGCGGCCTGTTACAACCGCCACCGGACTTCTGAACATGCTATTCAGCATCAGGCCGAAATGAAGGAAAGCATAGCCCATATTATTGATATGCCCCTGCAAGGGAATACCACTACCATTTCCGTTTTGGAGTGGCTGGATGGTGACATTGGTATAGAGAAGATTAAAGCTGGAGTAACCAATCCACTAAAGGGTATGAAGGCGGCCTGCTACTATGGCTGCTTGCTGGTACGTCCGGCCGAACATACCGGTTATGACGACCCGGAAGATCCCCACAGCATGGACCGGGTTGTCGAAGCACTGGGAGCTAGAGCGGTCGACTGGTCACATAAAACGGAATGTTGCGGGGCAGCCATTGCCACCTCCCGTCCCGAGATAGGAGCGACCATGATCTATGAAATCATCCGCGCCGCCCGGGATGCCGGGGCCGAATGTCTGATTACCGCCTGTCCGCTGTGTATGCTTAATCTGGACATGCGCCAGGCCGCAGCTGCACAAAGATTCAAGACCAGCCTGGCTATGCCGGTTTACTATGTCACCGAATTGCTGGCTATAGCCTGCGGGACCAGTACCAGTGAGGTCGGAATTCATCGGCACTTTGTGGAAGCCAGGCACTATCTGCAGTCCCTGCCGGAAAAAGCTGCCCTTCTGGAAGAGGAAGAGAAAAAGCAGGCTGCGGCCAGGAAAGCCACCCGAGCGCGTACTACAGAGAGTGAGGAGAATCCAACCGCAGAAAAAGCATCGCCAGCAGAAGCGGCGGTAAAAGAATCTTCCGGTCAAGCAGCCAAGAGCGGAGATCAGGTTGACAGCGAGGCGGTGCAGAAGAAAATAGATGCCATGGTGAAGGGATGGCAGAAAAACCCGGATAAACTGGCCGCCCGTTTAATTGGGGATGAGGAGCGGGCCAGGGTTTTGGCCGAGGTGGTGGCGGCAGATGAGAAAAAAGCTTTAAAGATGGCCGAACTTATGATTACCGATATGGACAAGGCCGTCAAAGCTGCCCAGGCCTTCGTAACCGGAGAGCTCAAGAAACGGGAAAAGGGTGAGGCTTAGAATTACTTAGGAATCTATGCTACTGCTAAAACCCGGTTTGGAAGCATAAATACAGAATATTTATGCATCCAAACCAGAGATGACAGCTTTTGGCAGTACAATCAAGATTGCCTTATCGGTTCGAAGTTTGAGAGGGGGAGTGAGGATGAGAAATCGGGTCGGAGTATTTGTCTGCGATTGCGGCACCAATATAGCTTCAGTGGTAGATACGGAAAAAGTGGCCCAGGCCGCCCGCCAGGTTCCTGGCGTGGTCTTTGCCACCACTTACAAATACATGTGCTCAGACCCCGGCCAGGAGACCATCCGCAAGGCCATCAAAGAACAGGATCTGGAACAGGTGGTGGTGGCCTCCTGCTCGCCGCGCATGCATGAAAAAACCTTCCGCCAGGCGGTAGCAGCGGGGGGAATAAACGGCTATCTCTTTGAAATGGTTAACATCCGCGAGCAGGATTCCTGGGTACACCATGATCGTGAAGAGGCTACCCGCAAGGCTATTGATCTGGTTCGAATGGCGGTGGCCAAGGTTTTGCGCAATCAGCCCCTGCAGATAAGCACCATCCCGGTCACCAAAAGAGCCCTGGTGATAGGGGGAGGCATTGCCGGTATGCAGTCGGCTCTAGATATCGCCGAAGCCGGCTTTGAAGTGGTACTGGTGGAAAAAGAGGCCAGCATTGGCGGCAAAATGAGCCAGTTGGACAAAACCTTTCCCACCATGGACTGCGCCGCTTGAATAGCCACCCCCAAGATGGTGGCTGTGGCGCAGCACCCGCAAATTAAATTGATTACCTATGCTGAGGTCGACCATGTTGACGGCTACATCGGCAATTTTAAGGTGACTATTCGCCAAAAGCCCAGATACGTAGACTGGGATCTATGTACCGGCTGCGGCACCTGCTGGGAAAAGTGCCCCAGTAAGAAAATCAAGGACGAATTTGACCTTGACCTGGGATTACGAACTGCCATTCATAAGGTCTATCCGCAGGCCGTACCAGGTAAACCCTATATCGATGCAGCTAACTGTACCAAGCTCACCAGCGGAAAATGCGGCGTATGTGAAAAAGTCTGTCCCACCAAAGCCATCCGCTTTGAAGACCAGGAGGAATTAATCACCGAGGAAGTTGGGGCCATTGTGATGGCTACCGGCTACGATCTGTTTGCCTGGGAAAAAGCTTACGGAGAATATGGTTATGGCAAATATCCCGATGTTATCACCAGCCTGCACTTTGAACGCCTGGTCAGTGCCGGGGGGCCCACCGGGGGGAAAATCAAGCGGCCTTCTGACGGCCAGGAACCAAAGAGCGTAGCGTTTATAAAATGTGTAGGCTCGCGTGATGATACCAAGGGCAAGAGTTACTGCTCCCGGGCCTGCTGTATGTATACCGCCAAGCACGCCTATCAGGTCAAGGACAAAATAGAAGATTCTGAAGCCTATGTATTCTATATGGATGTCCGCACCGCTGGCAAGAACTATGAGGAGTTCTACCAGCGAGCCCTTAATGCGGGAGCCCGTTATCTGCGTGGCCGGGTAAGCAAGGTTTATCCCCGGGGGAACCGTCTGGTTCTTAAAGCCGAGGATAGCTTGCTGGGCAGACCCATAGAGGTGGAGGCGGACCTGGTAGTCCTGGCAACCGCCATGGTTCCTTCGGCCGGAGCCGCCGATCTGGCCAAGACAGTAGGTTTTTCTGTGGACAAGGACGGGTTTTTCCAGGAGGCTCATCCTAAACTGCAGCCGGTAGAAACCTTTGCTGCCGGAGTATTTCTGGCCGGTTGCTGCCAGGGACCCAAAGATATTCCTGACACGGTGGCCCAGGCCAGTGCCGCGGCCGTGAAAGTCCTGGGGCTTTTATCCAAGGAAAGGCTGGCAACCGAGCCCATGGTTTCCGAAGTGGACATCAGCAAATGTTCAGGCTGCGGCTTTTGTGTACCGATTTGCCCCTATAAAGCCCTATCGCTTAAGGAAATCAAGGAACGAGGCCATCATGGCATGATAGTGCGGGAAGCGGCCGAGGTAAATCAGAGCCTGTGTCAGGGATGCGGCGCTTGCATACCGGCCTGTCGTACCGCGGCGCTGAATCTCAAAGGATATACCGACGAACAACTAGCAGCGGAGGTGGACGCCTTATGTCTCTAGACAATGGGAACGGCTGGAATCCCAGAATTATCGTGTTTGCCTGCAACTGGTGCAGCTATGCGGCAGCGGACCTGGCCGGCCTCAACCACCTGGAATATCCGGCCGATGTCCGCATCATTCGTACCCCGTGCTCGGGGCGCATGGACCCCATGTTGGTTCTGCGGGCTTTTAACCGGGGGGCGGACGGGGTATTGCTCTCCGGGTGACACCCGGGAGAGTGCCACTATGGTAGTGGCAATTACTATAACCGCCGCCGGCATACGGTGATGAAAAGCCTGCTGGAGTATTTTGGGCTGGAGGCCGAGCGCTACCAGACCGCCTGGATATCCGGCGCCGAGGGAATAAAATTTCAAGAAGTCATGGATAAACTGGTCACAGACGTCCACCGGCTGGGACCCAATCGAAAGCTGAGGGATGCGAGATGACTGAGATTACCAACCAGATCAGGAAAATTGCCCGCGATCTACTGGAAAAAGGGGAAGTGAGCCTCTTCATGGCCTGGGAAAAAGGAAACCAGGAACATGAGACCCGGCCCTTTTCTGCCCGTCGCTCCGAGGAAACAGAGCGCCTGGTTTTCGATCAGTACAGCATCCACAACCTGGCCAATGGACTTTTAAAATATCGTGATAGCAAAGAGAAGATTGGCATTGTGGTCAAGGGCTGTGACTCCCGGGGCATTGTCCGGCTGCTGGAGGATAACCAGATCGCACGCGAACGCCTGTATATTGTGGGAGTTTGCTGTCCGGGGATGAAAGATCCCCTGCAGGCAGCCAGAGCCGCTTCCGGCCTGGCCCCGGCAGATGCCGGGAATGAACTGGCCGCCAAATGCCGGGAGTGCCTGCAGCCCAATCCGGTCATCTATGACCAATTGCTGGGGCAGGAACAACCACCCCGCCTGCCGGGGGAACGCTTTGAGCGGGTGAAGGAACTGGAGGCACTGAGCCCGGATGAGCGTTACCAGTTTTTTGAGCAGGAACTGTCCCGCTGCATTCGCTGCTACGCCTGCCGCCAGGCCTGTGTGGCCTGCAACTGCCGGACCTGTATCTTTGATGAAATGCGCCCCCAGTGGGTGGGCCGGGAAACCAGCATCAGCGATAACATGATGTATCACCTGGTGAGGGCCTCACATATGGCCGGACGCTGCGTTGAATGCGGGGAATGTGAACGGGTCTGCCCGGTAAATATCCCCCTTATGCTTATCAACCGCAAGCTCATCAAGGATGTAGGTGAATTCTTCGGTCCGTACGAGGCCGGTATGAAATACGAGGAAGGGGCCAAACCGCCCCTGTCAGTATACCGGGAAAATGACCCGGATGACTTTCTCTAGGGGGTGATGGGGATGAAAGTTTTAAGCAAAAACCGTCTGGCTGAGGCGTTTGACAGGATTTCCAATGATGCGGCCCTGTTCGTGCCCCTGCAGCGCAATAATCAGAGCGGCTATTATGACTGGAAAAGCTTTGACCAGGAAAGGGATCAACTGCAACTGGAGGCGCTCAATACCTACCTGTCCCCCAAGGAGGTGCTCTTTCCCCAGACCGAGCGCATGTACAGCTTTCATAGCCAGGGCAGTGAGGTGGAAATTCTGGCTAGCTTTGCAGATGCACAGCCGCGGGTGATATTTGGACTGCGCGCCTGCGATCTGGCGGCAATAAGCGCTTTGGACGACGTTTTTCTGACTCTGGGGTATGAGGACAGCTTTTATCGCGCCCGGCGCGACAACGTTACCCTGCTTGCCCGGGCTTGTTACCAGCCAGGACCCTATTGCTTTTGTAGCTCCATGGGAGTGGACCCGGTGGCAGCGCCGGGGGCTGATGTTTTAATCCACGACTGTGGAGAAATCTATGCCTGGGAAAGCCAGACCCCGCAAGGGGAGGCCTTAACCAATCAGATGGCTGGCCTGCTGGAGGATAAGGAGGTAGCCTTTCCTGCCCTGCAGCCGTTTAGCCGCATCGCTCCTTATTCCGGGGTGGCAGCCAAGCTCAAAAACATGTTTGACCACCCCCTGTGGGAAGAGCTGTCTTCAACCTGCCAGAATTGTGGTATATGTACGTATCTCTGTCCCTCCTGCTACTGCTTTGACATTCAGGTGAAAAACTTCGGGGAGGAAGGCTACCGTTTTCGCTGCTACGATTCCTGCATGTACGGTGAATACAGTCTCATGGCCGGAGGCCATAATCCCCGGCCCACCGGGATGGAGCGCTTTCGTAATCGTTTCTTGCACAAGCTGCAGTTTTTCCAGGAGCGCTACGGAAAACCCCTTTGCACCGGCTGCGGGCGCTGTATTGTAGCCTGCCCGGCCGGAATTAACATTACCGAAATAATCAGCAAAATCCAGGAGGTGGACGATCATGCCGGATAAATGCAACTGTGAAAACCCCCTGGTACCCGGAATTGTTGAAGTCTTTGCCATCAAGGAGGAAACTCCCGATGTAAAAAGTTTCTTCGTCCGCAAGCCGGAAGGAGGGCTCCCCTTTAACGTCATGCCCGGCCAACTGGCCATGGTCTCTCTGGTTCCGGTGGGAGAAGGGATGTACTCCGTTTCCTGGCAGGAAGAACAGGACTACCTGCAGTTTGCCATCAAAAAGGTGGGGCTGGTGACCGAGCAGCTGCACCGTATCGAAGTAGGCCAGAAGCTGGGAGTGCGCGGCCCTTATGGGAATGGTTTCCCTGTGGAGGATTGCCGGGGAAAAGATATGCTCTTCATCGGCGGGGGAATTGGCCTGGCCCCCTTACGCTCTTTCATCAAATACTGCTTCAAGCACCGGGAAGATTTCGGCAAGATCCAGATTATATACGGGAGTCGCAGCTACGACGACCTCTGTTTCAAGGATGAACTCTTTGACCTGTGGCCGCAAGAAAAGGATAGCGAAGTATATGTCACCATTGACAACCCGGAAGAGGCCTGGAAGGGACACGTGGGCTTTGTACCCGCTTATCTGGAGGAACTTAACCCCTCCCCCCAGGGGCGAATCGCGGTTATCTGCGGCCCACCCATTATGATCAAATTCTGTTTGGAGTCCCTGGAGAAAATGGGCTACAGTGACGAACAGGTCATTACCACCCTGGAAATGCGGATGAAGTGCGGCATTGGCAAATGCGGGCGCTGCAATGTCGGCAGCCAGTTCATCTGCCTGGATGGACCCGTTTTCAACCTGGCCCAGCTTAAACAATTGCCCCCGGAATGGTAAAAAATAAAGAAGAGGTGGGCCATTTACCTCCTATTAGTGAGGTTAGTGACCCACCCCCGGTATCCACGCGAAGAAGATTCAGAGACCGGCAGGTTATCAGTCAGAGTTTTTGCCGGGAAAAGCGTCAGAAGATAAATTTGCCAGGCGGGTAATAATATCGTCCACCAGTCCTTCACCAGGCTCGGCGACATATTCAACAATATGGCTGTTATACAGAGACACAATGCCATGAATGGTACAAAGGGTGTAAAACATGTAGTTATCCACGTCAAATTCAGGAGCGCATTTGCTTTGTTTACTGGCTTCCTGTATGGCCAGACGCAGCAGCTCGGCGACGCGAATGGCTGTTTTCCATTCCAAATAGGCTATCGGCTCCTCGGGTTTACCGATATAATCATGGTACTTGGGGACATTGAAAGTAAACATAATGTTATAGTAGTTAGGGTATTGCAGGCCGAAGCTCACAAAGGCCTGCAGAACCGCCTTCAGTCTCAAGCCGGGATCTTCCTGCGACAAGTACCCCTGCCACATCTGTTCGTACATATATTCAAAGCCGCGGGTTAATACCGCCAAATACAGTTCATCTTTACTCGAATAGTAGTTGTAAATAGTAGTGGCGCTGACGTTCAATCTCCCCGCCAGGTTTCTCATGCTTAAGTTATCAAATCCATGCTCACCGATAATTGTGAGCGCCATGTCCAGAATTTCCTGCCGAATCTCTTCAACGGCCTCTTGTGAACGGCTGGCTCTTGGCATTCATTCAGTCTCCCATTGTAGTATTTTCAGGTCCTATTATAGCCTAATTACCCTGCAGGTGTAAAAATGCTCACCGTTTTACCCAAATGTTTTCCCCATAAAAAATCTTTATTTTACCGGGAGTGGCCACGAATGGTAAAATAACAATGTAAATATAACGGTGTTAACTATAAAAAGAGGTGGTGGTTGGAAAGGGGCCAAGTATTGCAATACGGATTATTTGCAAGTTAATAGGCCTCGGCGAAAATAGCTATTCCTCAGGCTGTTGTAGATGTAATTGGTGCAAGTTAGGAGGTTTTCTTGATGGCAATGGCTGCAAGAGTTGCGAATCCAGCGCCCTGTGGATTGGAACCCTACGATAAGGAATGGGGAGTAGGTACATCCGGCATGGTGGAAAACCCCTCGCCCTTTCCCCGTATTAACGGACTGTTAAAGCATTTTCTCGGCACCGAGTTTACGGTTGATCACCAACGCGCCTGCCTGCTGACTGAAGCCTATCAAAAGTATGAGGGAGATCCACAGATCATAAGGGGAGCCAAAGCTCTCGCCCATATCTTAAACAATGTCGATATTCATATCTATCCTGGAGAGCTGATTGTCGGGGAGATAGCAGCCCCCCTGAGATCAGCGCCTATATTTCCTGAGTTTTCCTATGACTGGATAATTGATGAGGTCAAAAACTACCCCTGGGATGAACGGGAACACGATAAGTATTACACCAGTGCTGAGTCTAAAAAGGCCTTGCTGGCTTTGGAAGACTACTGGAAGGACCGGAGCATTGCTGACCGGTTCAAAAATACCGGCAGTGAGGACGAACTGAAAGGTACCAGCCTGGGCCGCGGAGTATACCTGCTAAATCTTTACCAGTTTGGCGGCGTTGGGCACCTGGTGGCAAATTACGAGCGTCTGTTCCAACAGGGGTTTGGCGGCATGAAGAAACGGGTGCAAGAAAAAATGGCCGCCTTGGATCCCGCCATTCCCGAAGACCTAAAAAAGAGAACGTTTTATGTGGCCGAGTTAATCGTACTGGAAGCGGTGTCCAATTTTTTCCGCCGTTATGGAAAACTGGCGCTGGAAATGTCCGCACAAGAAAAAGATCAACCGAGGAAAAAGGAACTGCAGCAGATCGCCGGGATCATGGACTGGGTAGCGGAAAACCCACCACGTAC
>CAZLYH010000005.1:0-18039 GCA_964563775.1 uncultured Syntrophomonadaceae bacterium
ATACCTCGCACTTTTAGTCTTGCTGTTCAGTTTTATCAGAACCTTTGCGCTAGCTGCTCTCGCTGCGCGCAAAAATTATATTATCATGCACCGCGACAATTGTCAACATAACTACTAAAGATAATGTCAGATTTCTAGAGACTTCAATTCATCGGTACTGAATATTGTATTGCATGTTGTTTTTAGCCTCGCTCTCTTGTGGTATAATTGCTTTGTTGCGCTTTTTGAATGTCCGCGCACGGCGGAACTTTGCCCAGTTATATATAAGGAAGGGATCTATTTGTCATCTATGAATATACGTAATGTTGCTATAATTGCTCATGTTGATCATGGTAAAACCACGCTGGTCGACCAGCTCCTGAAGCAGTGCGGAAACTTCCGTGCCAATCAAGAGGTTCCCGACCGCATCCTTGATAGCAACTCCCTGGAACGGGAAAGAGGAATAACCATACTGGCCAAAAACACCAGTATTCGCTATGCCGATACCAAAATTAATATAGTGGATACTCCCGGCCATGCCGACTTCGGCGGCGAGGTGGAACGCATCGTTAAAATGGTCGATGGAGTTCTCCTGCTGGTGGATGCGGCTGAAGGCCCTATGCCCCAGACCCGCTTCGTTCTCAGAAAAGCTCTGCAGGCTGGGCTAAAGCCGGTGGTGGTTGTTAATAAGATAGACCGCCAGGATGCTCGAATACCTGAAGTTCTGGATGAACTGCTCGATCTGTTTATTGACCTGGATGCCAATGAGGAGCAGCTTGAATACCCGGTTGTTTTTGCCTCAGCCAAGCAGGGGTTTGCGACACTGGAACCGACGCAACCCAGGGGAGATATGCGACCGCTCCTGGATGCCATTTTGGAACACATTCCTGCCCCGGAGGGCGATACGTCTGCTCCTTTACAGCTTTTGCTTTCCTCTTTGCAGTACGATAATTATGTAGGCAGAATCGGCATTGGGAAAATTATGCGCGGTACCTTGAGCCGCGGAGAGGAAGTCTTGCTGTACTCCGGCAGCGGAGAACCCCGCAAGGTTAAAATCAGCAGTGTAGCTGTATTCGAAGGCCTGAAAAGGGTGGAAACCGATCAGGCCCGGGCTGGCGAAATAGTCTCCATAGCCGGGATCGAGAATCTTTATATAGGTGATACACTCTGTTCTCCTCTCCAGCCAGAGCCGATTCCCTTTGTCAGTATTGACCAGCCTACTATAAGTGTAAATTTTTTGGTGAACGATAGTCCTATGGCCGGTCAGGAGGGATCCTATGTCACCAGTCGTCACCTGCGTGAGCGCCTGTTACGGGAAACCCTTTCCGACGTTGCCCTGCACGTGGAGGAAATCAGTCCGGACTGTTTTAAAGTCTCCGGCCGCGGGGAGTTGCACCTGGCCATACTTATGGAGACCATGCGCAGGGAAGGATATGAATTCGCGGTTAGCAGACCGGAAGTAATTCTTCGGGAAGAAGCCGGGATCATCCAAGAGCCTTTTGAAAGACTGCTGGTGGAGGTCCCGGAGGAATACGTTGGAACGGTTATTGAAAGAACCGCCCGGCGCAAAGGAGAGTTACTCGAATTGCGCAATACAGCTATCTCCAGGCTGGAGTTTTTGATTCCCGCCCGGGGGCTGATTGGATTCCGGCAGGAATTCCTGACCGAAACCCGGGGTACAGGGATAATGCACCATGTATTTGATAGCTACCAGCCCTTTAAAGGGGAAATTATTCATCGCAACCAGGGTGTACTGGTGGCTTCCGAAAGTGGGGTTACAGTATCCTACGGGCTATTTAACGCTCAGGAAAGAGGCACCTTGTTTATCGGCCCGGGAACCCGGGTCTACGCGGGAATGATTGTGGGAGAAAACCCACGCAATGTGGACATTACCGTAAATGTCTGCAAGGCCAAGCATCTTACCAATACGCGCGCCTCGGGCTCAGATGAGGCCCTGCGCCTGGTTCCGCCGGCGGAAATCAACCTGGAAAAAGCCCTGGAGTTTATTAACAGGGATGAACTGTTGGAGGTCACCCCCAGTTCCCTGCGCTTGCGTAAGATTATCCTGGACAAAAGCGCCCGGGAGCGCCAGCGAAAAAGAGAGCAGGCTTCTTAATGCCGAAATCCTGCCTCTGTGACATTTTAAACCGGCTTCTTCGAGAAGCCGGTTCAGGGTGTCGAAAAAGTCGACACCCTGCCAGAGCGAGCAAAAAAGGATAAGAGCAAGGCAACCGGGAAGCCCGAGAATGAGGCGTACATAGGTACGTCGATTGAACGGGCTTTCCGAGTTAACGCAGCTATTCAGCCTTTTTTGACGGTCTAAATCGGCTTCTTCGAGAAGCCGGTTTTTAATTTGCAAATAAGGACATCCCCGATCTGGAGATTACCGGGGATGGTACCCGCGGGCAGCTCCAGAGCACACCGGGCCTCTTTAACCAGTGGGCCTATTCGGTTGGGTTTCAATCCCAGTAAAAGATGGACAACTGTAAATTTCGCATCAAGAAAAACTACATCTATGGTAAAGCGCATTCCCAGGCTATGTACCATATTGCATGGGTAGATAAGCAAAGCCTCTCCCCTGGCCAGGTTCTTTTTTCCCAGCAATCCGCGCAGGCGGGAGAAGAACCGATCCGCTATCCGGCACCTGCTGGCCAGCACCTGACCAGTGGGTGTTTGTATGGTATAAAGGTCTTTCCCCAATGCCATTCTCCTTTACACAAAGAATGGAAACATATCTGCTGCCATAGACTTTCATGTTATTACGGAACCCTGTAGCAGAATATTCTAAAAAAATTAGCTGATTTTTTTCCATCGGTTACGTTTGCTATCACAAATTAGTTAGAAATTATCGAGAATCTGCAATACCGCCGGTCCCAGGAGAACAATAAGCAGGGTAGGGAATATAAAGACAACCAGAGGGATAAGTATCTTTACGGGGGCTTTCTGCGCCGCTTCTTCCGCCCGCATACGGCGGTTTTCACGCACCTGCTTGGATTGAATGCTTAATACATTGGAGATGCTTACCCCCAATTGGTCAGCCTGAATGACGGCACTGAGAAAAACGGTGATATCGTTGACATTAATGCGATCTGCCATATCCCGCAGGGCCTCCCGCCGGGGCTTCCCCATGTTAATCTCCTGCAGGGTCTTTTCAAATTCCTGTGTTAAAGGTCCGCTGGTCTTCTCTACCACTTTTTGCAGGGCGGCGTCAAAGCTCAACCCTGCTTCCACACTGACACTAATTAAGTCCAATACATCCGGCAGGCTTTTTACCATCTTTTCTTTTCTTCGCTTCTCGCTGTTTTTCAAAAACATGTCTGGGGCCAAAATCCCAATCAGGGCCGCAGCTATAAAGGTAAGTGCACTTCTGCTAATAAACCCTATAGCCAGGGCAGCCACGATAATCAAATATTTGATGGTTATAAAGGTTTCAACCGACATATCACCCGGACGCCCCGCACTGGTTAAACGCTGCTCGTAATTTTCCCGCTTGTTACCCGGAACCAGCCGTTCCACCAATCGTCCCAGGAAAGGGGAAAACGCTTCCCCCAGGCGTTTACGCAGCGGTTGATGCAAGGATAGGGGCCGTATTTCCTCTTCTCGTGCCTGGACCAGGGAATCCAGCCGCTCCAGGGCCGCCAGCCTTTCCCGGTTTATCCAGGATAAAACCGCCATGACCCCAGTAATAACGGCTAATGATATAGTGGTGATCAGTAATAGTTCCATGATCCTTCCTCCTGGCCTTAAAAGTCAATGTTGGTAATACGGCGAATAATAATGAAACCAAAAACCTCCATAACCCCGGCAACTCCGAGAATGGTCAATCCCCGGGGGTCATGCAGCATGTTGTTTAAATAACCGGGGTTAAGAACCAGCATGGCGGCAATAAGCAATAGGGGCAGCAGCCCGATGAGTATTCCGGAAAGCTTACCCTGGGCAGTCAGCACTTTGACTTCCTTTTTTATCCGCGCCCGTTCCCGGATGGTTCCGGCAATATTCTCCAGGATTTGGGCCAGGTTGCCCCCCACCTGCCTCTGAATAATAATCCCGGTAATTACCATGTCCAGGTCTTCACTCTGCACCCGCTCACTTAGATTCATCAGTGCCGCTTCGGTGCTAAAACCCAGGCTCATTTCCCGCAGGGTCCAGGCAAATTCAACGGCGATGGGGGGAGGAAGTTCCCGGCGGACTGTATCCATGGCCTGTTGAAAACCAAACCCGGCTCGCAGGGCATTGGCCATGATGATCAGAGCATCTCCGAGTTGCTGGTTCAAGGCCTGCAGGCGGGCTTCCTTGTGATGGTTGACATAGAGGCTGGGAAAGAAGGCCCCGAATATAGCTGCTATGATGGCCAACCACAGATTTCCGGTAAGTACTTTTAGTAAGATTGGAAGTACAATAATAATGCCAATACACATGGCCACATATTCTTCGGCCCGCAAGGGTATGCCAGAGCGGATGAGCTGGGCCTGTGTGCGATTTAAAAAGGAACGGCTGGCAAACAGGCGCGACATTTTTGGTAGTAATACGAGGAGTAGTTTGCCGAAGGGAAGCTGCTTGGACCGGGGCTCTTCCATATGGCCTCCGGCCAGGGATTTAAGACGATCCTGATAAGAGCTGCGCCCGCTGATAGTATTTGTCAGCGCATAGAAAACCGTACTGAATGTAATTGCCACCAGCACATAGAGCAGGAGTTCCATTGCCTTTCCTCCCTTCCCTCATTCCGGACGGAAAAAGTCTTCCGGCAGGACAATACCCATTGCCGCAAGCTTTTCCGTACATTTCGGTTTTAGACCGGTGGCCCGGTGCTGGCCTTTGACCTTTCCCTTCTCGTCAATCCCTGCCTGGTCAAATACAAATATATCCTGCAGGGTGATGACCTCCCCTTCCATCCCCAGGACTTCAGTAATATGGGTTATTTTTCGCGAGCCATCCTGCATGCGGCTCTGATGAACAATCACGTCAATGGCTGAAGCTATCTGTTCCCGAATGGCCCGCACCGGTAAATCGATGCCCGCCATCAGCACCATGGTTTCCAGGCGGGATATCATATCCCGGGGAGAATTAGAGTGCCCGGTAGTCAGAGAGCCGTCATGTCCGGTATTCATGGCCTGGAGCATATCCAGGGCTTCACCCCCACGCACCTCGCCTACCACCAACCGATCCGGCCGCATACGCAACGAGTTGCGCACCAGGTCGCGGATGGTGATTTCGCCACGGTTGTCGATATTGGGGGGACGGGTTTCCAGGGAAATGACATGCTCCTGGTGCAGATCCAGTTCGGCGGAGTCTTCAATGGTTAAAATCCGGTCATCGGAGGGAATAAACGATGATATGATATTTAGCGTGCTGGTTTTGCCCGCTCCCGTCCCCCCGGAAACAACGATATTAAGCCTTCCCTTTACACAGGCTTCCAGGAATTTAGCCATTTTCTGCGTAAGGGTATGGTTGCGGATTAGGTCCTCAATCTTAAGCAACTGGGACGAGAATTTGCGGATGGTTAATACACAGCCGTTCAGTGCCAGCGGAGGAATAATGGCATTAACACGGGAACCGTCCGGTAGACGCGCATCCACCATGGGTACGCTTTCATCAATCCTCCTGCCCAGTGGAGCGATTATCCGTTCAATAATATTATAAAGATGTTCGTTATCTCGAAAGCTAAGCCGGGTTAATTCCAGCTTTCCCCGGCGCTCCACATAAATTTGTTGGGGGCCGTTTACCATGATTTCGGAAACACTTTCGTCCCGCAAAAGAGGGGTAATCGGTCCCAGGGAAAAAACCTCATCCACCACCTGGGAGATGATTTCCTCCCGATCGCTCCTGGTAAAATAGCGGCTCTGCTGGTCAAGATATTCATCGGCAATGCTGCGAACCTGTTGTTCAACCTCCTGATTCGCTCCGGCGTTTTTGTGAGCAGGTGTAAAATGGTCTGACCCCATTTCCTTGATCACGTCCCGATGAATGTGAAAAACCTGTTCCTGAAAACGGGGCGGGGCAGTTTCTGCTGTTCCGGAGTCCGCTGCGGGTTGGTTTTGATTCTGCTGTGCTTGCAACCGGGCCATTAGTGACATGGTTTCACCCCCTGGAAAGCTAATCTTCTATGAGGCGGATCAGATTGTGTACGCTCCTGGAAACCTGAGCTCTAGGGTTTAGTTTTACAAAGGGTATCCCCTGGTTAACGGAGGAAACCACTAGTTTTCCATCGCTGGGGACTTCCCCTCTTATCTTCATATCCAGCACCCTTTCCACGTCCCAGGCCTCAATTCCGGCAACCCCCGAGGATCGGTTCAGGATGAGCCTGGTTCTCCCCAGTAACTGCAGGGATTGTAATATATCAATGCCCTTCCTTACATTTTTGATAGTGGGAAGGTCGAGTGTTACGGCCAGTAAAATCAAGTCAGATTCCTCCAGCGCGGTGAGTGTGATGTCATCAATGAAAGAAGGGGTATCCACAAAGGTAATACAAAACATCTGGCGGAGGACTTTGAGGCTATTTTTGACCCCGGTGGAAGTAACCAGTTCAGCCAGCTCCGGCTTATTAGGAGCTGCCAGCAGGTAAACGCCGTTGCGTTCATATAAATAATCTTCCATCAACTGCGGACCCGGCTGCTCACTTTCTTGCATCAGCTCGGCTATGGTCTTGCGGGGATTAACATTCATCAAAATAGCCGCATCCCCAAATTGAACATCCAGATCTATGAGACTTACCTTGCCCTTGCAGCGTTGAGCAGCAGCGACCGCCATATTGGTACAAAGAACACTTTTTCCCACGCCACCCTTGGTTCCAAATATGGTAATTATCTTTCCGGAATCATCTTTTTTTTCACTGACATGTTCCTCTGCCACCGGTTGCTGCATGCTGTTTTTTTGCCGGTTTAACTCGGCCACCTGGTGTATGGTCGTATTTAACTCAACCGGAGACAGCGGCTTAACCAGATATTCCTTGGCCCCGGCCAGCATGGCCTTGCGAAAATAGTTGACTTCATCGTAAATGGATACTATTATGACTGCAGCATGGGGGTGGTGCAGGGTCAAGTAGCGTGTAGTTTCGATGCCATCCATCTCCGGCATGCTATAGTCCATTAAGACAACTTCCGGTTCCATAATGGCTACTCTTTCGATAACTTCCTGACCACTGCTGGCTTCTGCCACAATATCGATGTTATCATCCAGCTCCAGCAGCCTGCGGATGCTGGCCCGGGTGTTTTCATTGTCATCAGCCAGAATAACCTTGATTTTTTTCATAAGGCCATTCCTCCATCATTTCTCTACTGGGATGACTGCAAAAAACTATTCAGCTGCAAAGGTGGGAGCATACTTCTGCCGTGATCGACTGGCGAACGCAGCATAAGACGCAGCGTCCCCCGCTCCGACGCCAGCACCAGGGGTTGGGCTTCCTCGGGCGAAACTGCCAGGGTAAGGGTACGCAAGGATTCTCCGCCTTTTTCTTTAAGATTGGTTCCCGACGACCCTACTGCCAGAACCGGAACATCTTGTAAGGCCAGCACCGTACAGGTAGCCTCTTCCCCTTGCGAAGAAACATCAACGGTAGCCATAATATCGACACGATCCCCGGCCTCGATATATCCGGCCACACCGGAAATATCATTGATACCGATCGAAACCGCCCGCTTATACCGAGGAACCTGATAGGCCAGCCGTTGATTGCTGTTTTCCGAAGATAACAGCTCGCCAGCCAGGATATCTTCACCCGCAGCAATGTTGTTGACAGCAATTTTACCTACCACGTCTTTTTGTTCACGCAGGGCATCAGGATGAGTATACTTGGCCGGAACCTTTACTATTTGTACCATTTCGGTTTCCACCACGGTATCCCGGGAAATATCCATCTTCGCTCTGACCACTGTGATCAGGTCGTCTGGCTGATAACGTTCCTTGACCTGCTGCATATAGAAGGAAAAGAGAACTGCCGCTGCTACCCCGCAAAGAATAGCAATGGTCCAGTACTTGCGGCTGCCTTTAAACACTGGTGGTCCCCCCTCTACTCATAAAGCTCCCCGCTGTATAACCCATAGTCACCCGCTCCGGATGAATCGTCTGCATTGAGTACATAGCGAATAAATGCTCCTTCTACCTCGTTATCGCACCCGGATCCGGTATAACGGTTAACCAGAAAGGCCGCAAAGCCAACTACTTCCACGGTAAAGGGGTGACCAGCCGGGTTGCAGTCGGCAAAACGAATAATGGGAACAATTAAAATCCTCGAGCACCCTTCCACATAGCTACCGGCAGAACAGCGCGGGCAGTGCTGGCACTGGTTGATACGGTAGGCTATCGCTCGTTGGGTGGGTCCGGACATGTTTCCCGCTTCAATGGGAATTATATCCCCCACTTCAATCCGCCCGCTGTAACCATATTTCACATTATTTTCATATACGTGGGGCCCGTTACCTCCCAATAGCAAGGCCCCAAACCAGCCGTAACAGGGGCCTTCGCCGGCCCCCTCTTTAAGCGTCACCATCTGCCCGAAGCTGTAGTTGCCTTCCAGAACCCCAAAGGGTACTATACCCCGGTAAGCGGAAACCGGCCTGATTCGGGCTGCCGCATGGCCTTTAACCCGGCCTTCGCTCATGCCCAGTATCCGGGCGAAGAAAAAACCTACCGGGCGCTGGGCCTCACCGGATATGGAATAAGAATCGTCAGCAACCGAGAAGTCACATTCGTCGGCAGGAAGACCATTGGCCTGTGCATATTCCTGGGCTGTTTCTACCGCCTTGGCGGGGTTGTCAGGCAGCTCCTGCACTCCGGCCAGAACGGCACTATCCAGGGCATTGACCACCCGTGCCCGGTTTACGTAGAGTAAGCCGGCGTCACTTACCAAAGCCAGGAAGCCAACCAATACTACCAGACCAGCTGCCACCAGAACACTGGCAGTACCTCTTTCGTTGCCAAGGAGTCGCAATATCATGGTTACCGTCCTCCTCTATTCCATACGCATGGTACAGGTGGCGGAAAGCGGGAAGGGATCGGGCAGAAAACTGGACAGGAAAGGTGTAAGCAGTGGCAAGCTATAGTCTACACTTACCTGCAGGGGCTCACCTTTAGACCGGTTGGCTTGTTGCGGCTGCATTTGTACCTCAATATTATCTTCCTCCAACCAGGCGCGGCGATCTTTTACCAATTGAATAATATCTGCGTCGCTGTAACCCACCACTGCATGGCGGGCCCCATCGCGGGCGAGGTCACTTAGTATGAGGTGGGCTCCCATAATGCGGCCAAATTCAAAGATGCCCATAAGAAGGAGTAACAGCAAGGGCAAAACCAGTGCCATCTCCACCAGAGCCTGCCCCCGGGTATCCTGAAGATAATTTTTTTTAATCATATTCCCCACCACACTAACACTGCCTGGGTTAAGGCCCCCAGAGCAATGGCCAGGGCGTAAGGAAAAAAAATCTGCTTCTCACCAGCCCTTGCCGCGGCTGAAAAACTCACGCCCCCCAGTCTAAACCCGTTACCCCACCGTCTTAAAGTTGACAGCAAATTTCTATGCCATAAAAGCAAGAGGCAGGCAATCAACCCGCCCCACAGCGCCATATATAAAAAGGTGTAAAATACCTGGGTGGGCCCTTGAAAAGCACCCACCACCGCCAGCAGTTTGACATCTCCGGCCCCAATTCCCCCCCACAAAAACGGTAAGAAGAGCAAAGCCAGACCATCCAAAAATCCTTGCAGTGAAAAAAGGAGACCGCCCCAGGAAGCGTGTAAACCCTGGAAAAAGAGAGCCGTCAGCAAGCCGACAATGATTAGCAGGTTGGGAATTCTTCTTTCCTTTAGATCAAAGGCCACTGCCACCACCAGGATGGCGGCCAGAAGGGCACTGCTTAACATAGGCTCCACGCTCCCCGGGTCAAGTTGCCGTGCACAGAGGAATCCGGATTATCTTCCCATGCTTGCCAGTTACAAACTGTTCGTAACGTCAGTGAACCTGTCACGAATTGCTTCACCCAGCGGACCCAGTGCCACTATGACAACAATGGCGATTAACGCCAAAATCAGGCCGTACTCGGCCATACCCTGAGCCTCTTCCTCGCACCACAAACGCTTGATTGCCTTTAACATAACCCCACCTCCTATTGGATGTGTATTAAGCTTACCTGAACGGGGACAAAAAGATAATTGTCTAAAAGTTACATTTTTTCTGAATCATAAGACTCTTATTATTTACCCTCCCTTAGGTCCTAATAATTATTTACCCCGGTGGCTATTGTCCCAAATCGTAGCAAATTAATGATAAATTCCCGGGGCTTGTTTAATTAAAAAAGAGGCTCTTTCCCAGCGAACCCTACCAGGTCCCTGAAAAAGATCCCCAGGATTATCCTTAATCAATTCAAGAATCTTAAGCTGAACGAAAACGCGGTTAGGAAATTTGCACTACCTGACTGCGACCGCCGATACCCGCAATGGGGTATAACAAAGTAATTAAAAGTCAGGCGGCCCTTTTTTGAATCCCTGGCCGTAGACCTCGATAGTTTCGTTTACGGTGATAAAAGCCCCGGGGTCCAGCGTAAAAACAATTTCTTTGAGCCGCGGCAGCTGGGTTTTCCCCACGGTAACCATAATGAGCGCCTTCTCTTCACCCGAGTAGGCTCCCCGGGCTGGCAGGAAGGTACACCCCCGGTGCAGGGTATCCAAAATAGCGTCGGCAATATCGATGTGTTTTCCGGATATTATCATGGCGGTACGGTTAACCTGCAGGCCTGCTTCTACCGTATCCATAACCTGGGAGGAGAGGAAGATGGAAATGGCCGAAAAGAGGGTTAGTTCCAGATTGGTAATTAGCAAAGAAGCGGCCAGCACCAACAGATGAGTGGCAAAAAAGGTTTCCCCCAGATCATATCCCCACAGCCTGCGCACTACAATGGCGACTATATCCAGGCCTCCGGAAGACCCTTTGCTGCGGAATATGATTCCGGTGCCCAGCCCAGCTACGACTCCCCCAAAAATGGCAGACAGTAAAGTATTATCAAATTGGTTGTTAAAAGGGGGAATAACGCCCAGGAAGAGGGAGAGCGCGGCAGTCCCGATTATACTGTAGACAATAAAGCGTCGGCTGACATATTTATAACCGGCTATAAAAATGGGAATGTTTAAGACCGCATACCAGGCCCAGATGGGTAGTCCGGTCAAGTAGTTTAAAATAATTGCCACCCCGGTGATCCCTCCGGTCAGCAAATGCGCCGGAACCAGAATGCCCTGAATAGCCAGGGCCAGTATCAGGCATCCCAATAGGATGCCGCCGATATCGCGGGCCGAAAACTCCTCCCGAAATTCATGCACTTTTTGTTTCATCAACGATGGATACTTCATAAATCCAATCTCCTAACTATGTGTCAAAGGGGAGGGTGTTGGCCACTTGAAAACTTATTTTGACGAGCATCCCAAACTTTTGCTTTTTTGGGGGTTCTGGCCGCTTCCGTCGTTTGAGGCTTAAAATCTATGCCTGAAATACTGCCCCGGGTTATAACTTGCTCCTCCCAACTACTCGCTGGACTTTATTGCCCTTACTACACAGGCAAGAATTATTTTTCCCACTTTAGGAAATATAAATTATGTCACCAGACTAATCAGGAGTTGTTTTTATGGATAGCAGTACCCTTTTGTGGTCTTTCAGCGGCGCCCTGATAGGTTCGATCCTTACTGCCATTATTCTGCCAGTAACCATAAACGCGACCGCGGATCGGGTTTTTAATGTGCTTAATAATGGTAGTATGAGTAAAGATCCCATACCTTCGTATCTTTACTATCACCGTTTCATTCCCTGGCAGATTCAAACCGAAATCGGCCGGCGGGCAACTACCGGACGCCCCCTCCTCCAGGCCTTTGGCGCCAACCACGGATACCGAAGCCTGGACAAGCTTTTCTTTAACCCGGTGCAACTTGCCGATGCTTACAGGGCAGATTGGGCGGATGTGGATCTAACGGTTACTCTGGCTCCGCTCAGCACCCATCCCTTGCACCTGCCTTCCCCTCTGATTATCTCACCCCCAGATTTGGGCATGCCTTTAAGCAAGCAGATACAGCAATCCTACCTGCAGGCGGTGGCGGGCGGCGGGCGAGCATTTCTTACCGGAGAGCAGGATTTCGACCGGGGTCAATTGGAAGAATTGCCTTTGTATATCATTAGCTTCCCCACTACTATGTTGGAATCCGATCCGGGCTTTCTTTCCCGTGCCTCCATGGTGGAATTGAGAATGGGACAGGGGCCGATTCCCACCTGGTCTTACGACAGGGAATTTGAGCAAAAAGGAAAAAAAGGGGGGCTGCCCGGATTTGCCCCTCACCTGTTAAAGATAAAACCGGTTGAACTTAAGCGCCTCATCGGCGAAATAAAAAAGTTGGCCGGGGGAATCCCGGTCGCGATTCGCCTGGCGGCGGGAAACCGCTTGGAATTCGATCTCGATATCTGCCTTCAAGCTGGGGCAGAAGTAGTTATCCTGGAAAGTCGTGAAACCGAATCAATGCTGGCGCCTGCCGCCCTGGCGGGACAGTTTGGCCTGAGCCTTCTGGCAGCAATTCACCGCTCGGTTAGCTTTCTGGAAAAAGCCGGAGTTAAAGATGGCGTCTCTCTGGTGGCCAGCGGGGCCATGTTCAGTGCTGCTGATTATTGTAAGGTACTGGCATTGGGTTGTACTGCAGTCCAGGTCGACGGCGCCGCCCTGGTGGCATTATTGCAGGCGCAAATGTACAAAGTCTTGCCCTGGACTCCGGTAAACGATCTCCTCATCGAAGGTGGGAAGAAGGCCCGCAAACTTAATGTACAAAAGGCGGCTCAGGGACTGGGCAATTATCTGCAGGCAACAGAAACGGAAATGGCTCTTGTCACGGTAGCAGCAGGACGGGAACGAATTGCCAATCTCACCCGGGACAACCTCTGCACCAATGATACTACCATACACCTGGAAACCGGGATCGCCCTAAGTTTCTAGGAATACTTGCTTTGCTTTCCCTAATATCCCGGTTATAAGCGAAAATCTATCTACCTTGACCCGCAGTAAAAATTAGTTTCTGTTTCCACCACAAGCATTGCCAACCAGTTCTTGCAAAAGCCGGGCGAATTGGAAATCCGTTAATTGGTAATACTCTAAGACGGAATATGTCAACCTTTTCTTTGCATAAACTAATCAATGTAGTAATGGATGGAGGGGAAAGGATGATTGCAGTTATTTTAGCCGGGGGAAAAGGATTACGTCTCTGGCCGGAGAGTCGCCGCCTGCGCCCCAAGCAACTATGCAGTTTCGTAAAGGGCAGGTCGATGCTTGATCATACTATTGACCGTCTGGTTCGCGCTGGTGCCAACCGGGTGCTGGTTATAACCAGTGATGAGCTCTTTCCCGCTATTGAAGAGCTGCTTTCTGCGCGTCCCGATAGTAACATGATCCAAATACTGGGCGAGCCCGAAGGAAAGAATACCGCTCCGGCAATAGGCCTGGCTCTCAGTAAACTCTATGGCGAAAGCAGTGATGAGGTGATAGCGATATTCCCGGCCGATCATCACATACTGGATGCTGATAGTTTCCGGGCCAGTGTAGCTACCGCCCTGCGGGCTGCTGAAAACAACCATCTCACTACCATTGGGATAGCACCCAGCAGGCCGGAAACAGGGTTTGGCTATATCGAGAAAATGAAATGGGAAATAAGTGAGCTTCCCGACGTTTATCCAGTGCAATCTTTTTGCGAAAAGCCTGACCAAAACACTGCAGAATATTACCTAACCAGTGGTAACCATCTCTGGAATGCAGGTATCTATATTGGCAAACAAAGCGTATTTATAGAAGAGTTCGCGCACCACCTGCCCGCCATTCACAGTCACATTACTGAAGGCTATGATGCCTACCGGGCTGCCTACCGGGACCTTCCCAGCATCAGTATTGATTATGGTATTGCCGAGAAGTCAAACCGTTTGGCAGTGGTGCCTGCTGATTTTGGCTGGTGCGATCTGGGCAGTTGGAATGCCCTGGCGGAAATACTTCCGGCAGACGAGAATGGCAATGTAACCAGCGGAGAAGAAGTGATCATCCTGGAAAGCAGCGATTGCATTGTAAAACAAGAGCAAAAAACCATTGTTCTTTTTGATGTGCACGATCTTCTGGTTGTGGAAACAGGTAATGTCATCCTGGTCTCCCGCCGTCATCGTTCTCAGGACCTTCGTCAATTGGTTCATTATGTAGAAGAGCAACAACGTCTGGATCTCTTATGAAGTCCAAGGGTTCTAAAAAATCCCCAGGGAAAGAGGTTTAAAAAGTAACTGACTCTATTACTCGAATTCGCTGTTAAACCGGAGTGAGGTTGTTTGGAGAACCTAACTGCCTCTTACTTACTATGCTGCAATACATGGAGTATGATGAGTAAAAGGAATAAGGTTCTCATGGAAAGGGTTTATGAGGTGATAACTTGAAAAACATTTATCGTCAATATGATATCCGCGGGGTAGTCGGGAGTGAGCTGGGCGATGAAACCGCAGCCAGTATTGCCAGCGCTTTTGCCGCCTTCGCAGCTGAGCGTGGTCACAGCACTATTCTCCTGGGTCGGGATAACCGCCTTTCCTCCCCCCATATACGTGATCTTACCGTTGCGGCCCTGCAAGAAGCTGGTTGTACGGTCATCGATCTCGGAACGGTAATTACCCCGGCCTTTTACTTCGCTTCCCGTTATTTAAACATACCGGCCGGCATGATGATAACTGCCAGTCACAACCCTGCAGAATATAACGGCTTCAAACTTTTATTGGGAGACTCCACCATTTACGGTGAACAGATACAGGATATCCGCCGACGGGTTGAGGAGCAAAGCTTTAATCGTACTGCGGGAGGTTCACTTAAAATAGCAGACATCTCCTCTGCGTACCTGCGCATGATTCAGGACAAGGTGAAATTGGGTGCACGCAAATTAAAAGTCGTCATAGATTGTGGCAATGGGACCGCTTCTTTGTTTGCTCCGCAAATACTGCGGGCCCTGGGCTGTGAAGTGATTGAACTGTACTGTGAGTCTGATCCCACCTTTCCCAACCATCACCCCGACCCGGTGAATCCGGATAATATGGAGGATCTCATCAGCCTGGTCCTAAAGGAAAAAGCTGATCTGGGCCTGGGAATTGACGGAGATGGAGATCGCCTGGGGGTGGTTGATGATCAGGGTCAGCTAATCTGGGGCGATATGCTTATGATACTCTTTTGGCGGGAGATACTGCCCCGCTTTCCTCAGGCCCCTTGTATAGTGGAAGTCAAATGCTCCCAGGCTCTGGTGGATGAGATAGAACGGCTGGGCGGACAACCGATACTTTACAAGACCGGTCATTCCCTGATAAAAGCCAAGATGAAAGAGCTGGGTGCAGTTTTTACTGGGGAGATGTCCGGTCACATCTTCTTTGCTGATGAATATTACGGGTTTGATGATGCCATCTATGCTGCCGCCCGACTCCTGGCCCTTCTTTCCAAAAGTGATAAATCCCTTCACCAGATGCTGGCAGATGTCCCTCGTTATTACTCCACTCCGGAAATTAGGGTCGCCAGCAGTGACGAAGCCAAATTTACCATTGTAGATCAGGTCACCCGTCATTTCCGCGAGCGCTATCAAATCATAGATGTAGACGGAGCCCGCATCCTGTTTCCGGAAGGATGGGGTCTGGTACGTGCTTCCAATACCGGCCCGGAGCTAATTGTTCGCTGTGAGGGTAATACCCCGGAAGCACTTGACAAAATCAAGAGCGAGCTGTTCGCCTATCTAAAAAAAATCGGCCTTGATGTCTCATCTTATCCGGTGACTGCGGGTTCCAAGGTATAAGCCGGTTCAATAACAGGGAGAATAAAATTCAGAGTTATGGAACACGAGCAAAGGAGTGACATCATGTCCATTCTAAATCTGGGAACCTATCCACCCAAACAATGTGGTATCGCAACATTTTCTGCTGATTTATGCCGCAACCTTACCGCGCACGGTAATAAAATACAGGTAATGGCTGTTTCCGATGAAAACTTCAATTATTGTTACCCGTCAGAAGTAGTTTTTAACATTCGACAAAATCAGAAAAACGATTATATAAAGGCCGCCCGTTTTATTAACAACTCACCCCACATCAAATTATTGATTATTCAACATGAGTACGGTATTTATGGGGGTCAGGATGGCGCCCTGGTACTGGAGTTAATCAATCTGTTACACAAACCTTACGTGGTGGTAACCCATACCGTACTTCCCCGTCCTTCCCGCAGCCAGAAAAAGGTCCTTTTTGAACTTTGTCACCGGGCTGCAGCCGTGGTCTGCATGACCCGGAGATCGGCTCACCTGCTCGGTGATCTCTATGAAGCACCTTCCGAGCTGATACACGTAATTGCCCATGGAGTACCAGAATTCCCCTACCGCCCCCAGCAAGAACTGAAGCAAAAATATGGCCTCCAAAACCGCCAGGTGATAAGTACCTTTGGCCTGATTGGTCCCGGAAAGGGGCTGGAGTTGGGGATAAAGGCTATGAAAGAAGTGGTAGATACCTACCCGGATACGCTCTACCTTATCCTCGGGCAAACCCATCCCATGCTGCAGCGCTGTGAGGGGGAAAGTTACCGACAGATGTTGGAGGGATTAGTCGCCGAACTGAACTTGACCGACCATGTGGGCTTTGTAAACAAATTCCTCAATGATAACGAATTGGGCGACTACCTTTATCTGACCGATATTTACCTGAGCCCCTATCCCAATAAAGATCAGGCGGTGAGCGGAACCCTTTCTTTTGCAGTAGGTTGTGGCCGCGCCATTGTATCCACTCCTTATGCTTACGCCAGTGAAGTCCTGAACCAAGGCCGAGGTCTTCTGACAAGTACAACCGAATCCGAAGAAATCGCTGTGAAAATCAAATCAATTCTAGCTGATGCGGAGTTAAAAACCAGTTTACAGTCCCAGGCTCTAAACCTGGGACGGGAATGGTCCTGGCCCAATATTGGGCAGCAGTATTCGAACCTGTTTGCGCGGCTGCTGGATAAAAAATTGACCAGGGAGGAAAGTAATCTTCATTATGCCCGACTTTAGACATCTTGCCCGGATGACAGATGATACTGGAATGCTGCAATTTTCAAAGTTACATCATCCTGATCCGCAAAGTGGTTACACACTTGATGACAATGCCCGAGCCTTAATGGTGGCTCTGTTTATGGAAGAAGGCCGGGAACTGGCCCTAAAATATGCCCGGCAACTTGAGAATGCCCGGCGAATAAACGGATCATGGTCAAATTTCTGGTTAAACGGAGAGTATTCGCCTTCCTTTGATTCTGAAGACAGCGTAGGGAGGGCCCTTTTAGCCTGTGCATCGGGATCCTCCTCCATATGGAACGAGGTCCGGGACCTGTGTAAAAGCGTATTTACTTCCAACTGGCCCCGAGTTATCTCTTTTGAGTCGCCCCGGGGGATCGCTTATGCTTTGTTGGCGTTCTCCCGTTTGGAAAAGGCCGAGTGGCTGCCCGTATCAAGAAACAGCATTATTATACTGCTGGCCGATCGTCTGCTTTCCTTTTATAAGCGTTTCCGCACCCGGCAATGGTTCTGGTTTGAACAGCAGATGAGTTACTGCAACGGGATTTTACCACAGTCCCTCTTTGCAGCCTTTTTGGTCAGTGGTAAGCGCAAATATCTTAAGGCAGCTCGGGAATCTCTCGATTTCTTGAATTCCATCCTTTTTCAAAAGGGTTACCTGAACATTATCGGCAACCAGGGCTGGTACCAGCGGGGGCAGATACTGCCTCTCTTTGATCAGCAGCCGGTCGATGCTGCTTCCATCTATTTTGCCTGCCTGGAAGCTCATAGCGCACTGGGTGTATCTTCTTACCTGCAAACGGCACAGCTGGCTCACCTCTGGTTCCGCGGCCGTAATATTCATTCCCTCTGGCTTTACGATCGGGAAAGCGGAGGATGTTATGACGCTCTCACCGCTGCCGGCGTGAACCTTAATCAGGGGGCCGAGTCACTGCTGTCTTTGCTGCTCTGCGACCTGCGGGCAGAAATCATGACCCGGGAAAATGTCAGTAAAACCTGGGCGAGCTCGTCTTCCCG